>CAJODU010000024.1:2662-19677 GCA_905233325.1 uncultured Selenomonadaceae bacterium | reverse complement strand
GAACATCGCCAGCATAATCAAGATAAACTTCTTATCCATCACCGCCATATTCTCATCAGTCAGGCTGCCTATAATCTCTTGATTCCTGGCCACATTCTTCGTGACTTCAGAGGCGGAAATCATCAAGCAAAGATACCAGTTGACGCCCTCGACCGGCATATAGGCGACGTAATAGGCAGAATCATCAATAGTGAGCTCTTCAATCCCCTTCTCACCTGCCGTCATCTTCTTGGCGAGCTCGGCAATCGGTGCAGCGGCGGTCTCACGAATATCAGGCTGATTCTTATAGATAACCCTCAAATCCTTGACGTTGCTCTCTGCGTCAGTGACGGTTGACAGCAGGACATGCCCCTCATCGTCCAAGATAAAGGTTGTACTCTCGCCGTAATGCTCGGTAGGGTTGAGCATATATTGCAGCTCGTTCATAAGGATAGAAAAGAAGATCATACCGCCGAACTCGCCATTCTCTTCGTAAGGAATGGAACAGGAGAACTGCCCCATACCCGTATTGATACCGGCACTGTAGGAAGTGGTATAGATCACTTGATCCTTCTTGCCTCCTTGCCAAGCAGCCTTCGTATTCAAGTACAGGGGGGTGTTCCAGAAGTCGGTGGTATCACTGCTCTTGTGCCACTGCTCAACCGTCACGGCAGAATCAGCCATAATGGCAAAGCCCTTCTCCGACCAGATACCGAAGGTGGGGGCGTCGAAGAAGGCAGGGTTGCGATACTTTGAGGAGAAAAAGTAGAAGAGCTCCTGCAGATTGGCGGCAATGCCTATCTCCTGCAGCATATCCGGCTGATTGAGGAACTCCCGATTCAAGTATGGAGCATACCTCAACGCCGCGACATTGCCCTCTCGGAACTCCCTGCCCAGCGGCACAGTCCTCTGCAGCACCCTCTCAGGGTGAGCCTTGACATCAACATAGGCCTTCTTGAGGAGCCTCACATCATCACTCACGCCCTCAATATCCGCTCTGATGTACTCGCTCTTGTACTCCACAATCCTCATCAAGTCGTTCATCTTCTGCTCACGAAGAATATCGGAACTATTCTGCAGAGCCTGCTCACCGATAGTGTTGCTCGTATTCAGAGCCACCCTCCTTGAGCCAAAAGTCCCAATAAAGATGATAGTGCCGAGGATCACAAAGATCAGCAAGCAAAGAAAACTAATCACGCGGGTGATTCTGTCGCTGATATTCATCCTATCCCCGCCAATGATAAATTGAGCAAGCCTCTCAAATAAAAGCCTCACAATCGACACCTCATCTCTGCCTCAATCACCCGGCTTGACCGTCAGCATAGTCATATCATCGCTTTGCTCCGCCTCGCCGACGTGCTTGCCGACATCTTCCTTGACGATTCTCAACAGCTCCTCAACATTGACAGCCTTGTCGGCACGGTTGAGGCAGTTGAGGAGCCGCGTCTCGCCGTACATCTCCTCCTTGACGTCAAGTGCCTCAGTGACGCCGTCCGTGTAGAGATAGAGCCTGTCACCCTTGTTGAGAGTGATTCTCTCTTGAACGAAGTCCACATCTTCCATACCTCCAAGCACAAAGTTGCGTTTGACCTTGATATATTCCCAAGCGTCCTTGTCGGCACGGTAGACCGCGGGGGGGTTATGCCCGCCGTTGACGAAGATGAATTCACCGCTCTTGAGGTCGAGGATCCCCGTGAAGACCGTCACAAACATCATCGCGTCATTGTTGGCGCAGAGTTGGTTGTTAGTGAGGGTAACGACGGCACCGAGGTCGTCAGGGTCAGTCATCGTGAGGGTGAGATTCTTGAGGATCGTCTTACTCATCATCATAAAGAGCGCGGCGGGGATCCCCTTCCCACTGACATCGGCGATAGTGACAACAAGGTGGTTGTCATCGACAAGGTAGAAGTCGTAAAAATCGCCGCCAACCTCCTTCGCCGCCTTCATCGTCGCGTTGATAGTGAAGTCCGTGCGGTTGAAGTCGAAGTCGTTCGGGAGCATTGAAGTTTGGATATTCTTCGCTACGTCAAGCTCCGTGGCAATCCTCTCCTTCTCGGCCGTAATCTTGGTGAGGTTGCTCATATACGTCTTGAGCTCGTCAGTCATAGCATTGAAACAACTCGCGAGGTGTTCAATCTCGTTGCCGGTTTTGATGTCCAGCTTCTTGTCGAGGTTGCCGCTTGCAATCTCGCGAACGCCGTCAGTAAGCACTTGCAGCGGCCTTGTCAGTGCATCTGCCACCCTCCTTCCGGCGAAGGGTACCAAGGCGACAATCGCAATAAAAGCCGCTATCATCGCAAGAATCATCATCTTGATAGAATCATTAAGCACCCCGACAAATTGATCCGTGCTATCCTCAATCACCTGCTTGTTGACATCAGCGGACATAGTGACTTCAGCCTCTTCAATCACCACACCAAAGCTCCAGTTGGTGTCTGCGAGGGGGGTGTATGCAAGGTAGTAGGGTTTATCGTCGATATGGACAAGCTCCAGACCCGTTTCCCCCACCGTCATCTTCCCAGCAATGGCACTCAGCTCACTGTTGGCACTCTCAAGGAGGCTGGGGTCGTTGTCGAGGTTGTCGTCCTTGTCCAAAGCAAGTTCCCCCTCCTGTCTCGGCGTAAAGAGAATCTGTCCACGCTTGTTAATAATGAAACCAAAGCCCGTCTTGCCGATTGAAGTCTGATTGACAATCTGAGAAACATTCGCAAGCGTCCGCCCCTCCCCGACGACGCCGGCAATCTCACCGGTGGCGTTGTAGTACGGTGCAGCACAGGCAATGGCAAGCCCCCTGCCCTGCGAATCAATGAAAACATCAGTAAATATCAACTTCTTCTCGCTCATAACCTTTCTATACCAAGGCCGCGGCCTGTAATCATTCGGCAGGGGGGTATTATTACCGTCCACTCTGGTTTCAGATATCGTGTCAACAGTGATATTGAAGCCGCTCTCGGACGCAACATAAGTGGAACCAATAGAAGGGTTACTGTCATTCAATCTCATTAGAAAATCCTGCAAATTCGCCGTAAGTCCGACTTCATACCTCAAATCAGCAGGGTTGACATCGCTCCTGTATTGTATTTGCGGAACGATCTTCCCCGAAGTATCTATACTCGGAGGGCTTACTTGACGCGGTGCATAGTTTTGGGGATTCTGCAAAATGGTTGTCATCTCGGTTGAGAGCATATTAACGTCCCAAGTGAAATCTTTAAATATATAGTTCACCTGTTTGGAACGCTCATGTGCCAAGCCTTGCAGCCCCGCAATGGAAACTTCTTTTAAAGCATTGCTGCTATTCTCGGCAGCAGCCTCGCCAATCTCCCTTCCAATATCAACCGCATTTGATTTAATATTTATCATTCCGTAGAAAGCTATCCCACCGGCAACCAGCAGAGTAATGATACTGCAAGCCAAGATTAAAAACAGGACTTGTTTGCGTATACCCATTTTATTTATATTCAAAAATTCACCTGCTTTCATAACTTTTATTTATATAATCTTTTAACGGTGCAAAATGTTCAATCACCAGCCAAGTATCAAAATTAATCGGCACTTTTTTGGGATTGTGCATTATCATTAATTCATTTTCACCCGCAAGTGATTTAAAACCGGCGAAGAAATAGCCCCGCCCCTTGAGAACCTCATACGCCGCGACAGCTTTTTCATCGTTAATATTTAAAAATACATTAAAAGTCTGAAAGGCTTGCTGACGCTCTCTCTCAATATCCGTCATCTTTTCAAGCAAATCTGCACCCGCATTATCAACATAAACAGAACAATTTTGCTGCATAGAATTGTCTTCAACGCTGATAACACTCTCTCCGCTCAAATCCGCACCGTTTGTTTCGATTTTAAAGTTGACATCAAAGGAATCATAAATCTTTTTTGTAAAATCGCTGTGTTCGACAGGCACATAAAGCGTACCGACAGCATTTTTAGACACTTTGTCCACAGTCAGAATGAAACTGTATTTCAGATTATCATCACTTTTGAATGAATGAGAAAAATTATCAGCCAACACCATATCAATAATAAACCCACAAGGCTTTAATCCAAGCTGATCTATATCATTTTGAGTAATATCGTGATACATAACCAAGAGAGCGTGGATTGCCGAAACGTCTTGCCGCTTGCGTATCTGTTCCATAACGTATTTTATTAAAGGTTTAAAAATATGATATTTTCTATAAGCCTTCTTAACAATCCCCGTCCCCATACTGTAGCATTTTTCCTGCGGCAAAGTTTTTTTCATATTAAGACAGGCAGCAATTTCTCCGTCAGGAAGTTCTGCAACATTAAATATAATTTTACCTTCATTATAACGCTGAACTATAACATTTTTATCATAGAGTTCCGGCGTATGATATTTATCACCATATTCTTCACGAATCAAATTTACTATAGCCTCCGCATCTTTCGGTTGAAACTCTCTAAACCTCACCGAAATGCTGTCACCACGCTTATTTTTGAATGTTGTATACATTAATCAAATATCCTCTTTCCTGTCTATAATCACCGTCAGATTATTAATACCAAAAGTTGTCTTGTAGTGGACGGAATCCGCCGCTTTGCTTATCATAGCAATTCCCAGCGCATCGCCCAGAGCCATAGGATCGTCTTCTGCCACCCTCTCATAGTAGACGATAGGATTAAACAGCTTGCCGCCATTCCTAATCCTCAGCACTATCATCAGATCACCAAGCCTGTGCATCGTCAAAATCTTTACGTCCATTGCCCCCTCCGTACCCTCGTCAAAGCAGTGCTCCTTGATACTCATCATCATCTCTTCCATTGACAGGCGGACAAGCATAGTCTCCTTCTTCGTGAGTTTGTTGAGCTTGCAGAAATCGGCAATCCCCTCCACACTGTCGATAATCGCCTCCGTGCTCGTCTTGACAGCGAAGGATATAAAAGTCCCCTCCCGTTCGGCGTGAAGATCTTGCAGAAGTACGCCGCTCAGCCCTTTCTTGAAGTAGTAGGGCATTGCGATTGCCATAATGATGATAGGACTGATTGAGGCCGCCGTCAAGCTCCACCAGACCGCATTGAGGCCGTAGATTGGCGTCAGGAAGTAGGCAGGAGCGACAAGGAACAGGAACGAGCGGCAGAATATCAATAGATTGGCCAGATTGGTAAATCCTGCAGCTTGGTAGTAGAAGAACATCAAAAAGCAGCATACCGACGGCGGCAGACTGAACGCGAAGATATAGGCCGCCTTTGAGGCTATCATCAGCTTTTCGGTGTCATAGATGCCGAAGAACATACATATTTCGGTGGGAAACAGCAGTATCACGGCCATTAAGACCCCTATTGCCGCCATTCCCCAAATATGTGCTCTCTTCTCTATCTTCCGCACGCTCACCGTGTCCAGCTCCTTGCTGAAGACCCCCACGAAGGCCGAAGTAGCCTGTGCCAGACCCGAAAGTATCACCAGCGAGAAATTCTCCAGCGAAGAAAACACCGAAAAGGCCGCCAGTCCGACGCTCCCTGCCTCCGCTGCAATGATTCGGTTGATAATCATCAGTCTGAAAAATACCAGCAAATTGTTCAAAGCCGGCGGAGTGCCCAACTTCAACAAGTTCAAGATTGTCTTCCGTTTCAAGGTGAGGCTCAGAGTAAATGGATCCCTTATCAAAACTTTGACGCCGAAGAGTCCTGCCGCCGTTGATGACAGCACAGTGGCTATGGCAATCCCTCGCAGTCCCATACTAAAGACGTTGATGAAGAGCAGATCCAACGAGACGTTGGCGGCCGCCATTGCCAGGAAGGTTGCAATTAGGAGCTTGAGCTTGCCGGTGAGCTTGAAGAAGTTGTATGGGATATACATCATAGTTGTGCCGACGCCACCCAAGACAATGATCTCACAGTAAGCGAGAGCACTCTCATAGATCGCGGCAGAACAACCCAGAATATATAAAAGCGGTTCCAAGAAGACAAGGCACAGCAGCCCTACCGTGACGGCAATGCTCACACCCAAGGCAACGGAGAGCGTAAAGGCTTGATTGGCGGTCTTCGTATCGTCACGGCCGAGGGCGTATGAAGTCAAGACCGAGCCGCCCACGCCCGTCAGTGAGCCGATAGTTGAGAACAAGAAATAAAACGGAGCGGCAACACTCATCACCGCCAGCCCATTAGCACCGAAGAATTGACCGGCAATGATAGAATTAGCCATAACACTCGCCATAACGCCAAACATTGACACTATCGAAGAGGCGACGTGCTTGCCAAAAAGCCTGTTCAAAAAAATATCGTTGTCACTAAGTTTGTTATCAGTCATTAAAAACCGCCTCAGGACTGGATCCACAATCTCTGATATTTTTCAAGGTTCTTCAAAATATGCTGTAATATCTTGTATTCAACAGCCGGTGACTCTTTAAAAATATTATTCATAGCACCAACGTGAATATTCATCACCACCGCCTTCTCCGTCAGGACTTCCGCAGACATATGCGTCGTACGTTTCTCCAAGAGAGCCGTCTCATTCACCCAGCCGTTAGCTTTGATTATATCAAGGGTATTATACCACCCGTCGCCCGCCTCTATACTTCGGACAAGTTTGCCTTCCACAACAAAGAGCAGGTAATTCTCAATATCCGCCCCGCTTATTCTGTCGCCCTCAAAGTAAGTTGCCAATGTTGACGCGTTGAATATCTTCTGCAGTGTACCGACCGGCATTCCTTGCAGCAACTCAAGCTGTGAGATGAAGTTCTTCAAATACGCCCGTGTGTCCTCCTGCTCCGTCTCTTCCTCTATCTGCTCCAGCCTGTTGCTAAGGCGTTCCTTAAACGTATCATAAGGCAAATTCCAATCCGTCAGCATTTGCTGAAGTATCAAAATATACCTCTTCGTCAGCTTTTCACCAAAATTTTGAAGAAATTTATTCTCATCATACAATATTGAAACCTTTGTGGCGTACTCAGAATAGTGGAAGTAGACACCCAAGGAGGTGCTGTGCGTACTCCAAAGATTTTGCACGACAAGCTGCCCGTCCGGCTGTGCCTTCACGGTGCTGTAAGTAAGCTCTTCTTTCAAGAAGTCGTTGAAATCCAAGAAATGATTGAAATGCTTGCCGTTGGGCATAATGCTCGCCAAACTTGCATACGGCTGCGATACCAAAAGTTGCTTGAATTGCTGATTTACCAACTCCTGCAGGGTTGCTTGCCCTGTGGCGATGAATCTCACGGGAATCATATTTGTGCTTGTCTCTTTCTTGCTCGGCACCAGCGTCGCAAAGGCCACATCTTGCGACTTGTTGAAATCTTGCAGCAATATCGCCCAGGCTAATTCCAAGATTGTCATCAACATCATCTTGTTGGATTTAGCCTTTCCCCGCAGGTCGCTCATTATGTCCGCCGGTATCGCCGAATAGTAAACCTGCTGACTGTACAATCCTGAAATTGTCTTGAGATATGGAAGTACCGGCAAATTCGGCAAATTCTCCAGCATTTTTGCCCAGTAGTTCTTCACTGATTCTGATAAAATCTCCGAGGTGAATGTATCCATTCTTTGCATTTCTTCCGGCAACAATTCAAGCTCCATTACTTCACGGAAGAAGTTTTTTATATTGAATGTATTTTCAAGCAATTTAACCGTTGTCACCAATACTGCATATTCCTCGTGAGCGGTATTAAATACTGAAAATCTTATCAGAGAATCGTGCCGCAAATCGAATCTCTTTCTCATATCTGCTTCCATAATATGTTTCAAGTCCGAATCAATATCCGCCGAAGTCTTCAAATTCCTGTACACTACCGGCGGCGTTTCCGTCCGTTGCCCAAAATATACCTTCAATATGCGGTCGGGCAGTTGACAAAAGTTCACCCTCAATTCTTCAGTGTTCTGAACCAGGTTATTCACCGCACGATTAAACCGCAGCGTTAGCAGATTGCCGCTGATTTTATATAACTTTTGCACAATCTGATTCGCTGACATAATATTATTTGTATCAAAGTACAATCTTTCATTCTGACTGAGCTCTTCAAGATACAAAATTCTTTGCTGTTGATAATTCCTCAAGTCGCTGTCATTTATACCATAAATCTGATTTATAGCGTCCTGCTCACTCTTGGACAACTCTCCAAACTTTATTCTTTTAGACATTTTTTTACTCCCGTGAAAATATTATTTGAGACAATTCTACACAAATTCAAAATTCCCTTCAAATTTATCAAAAAGTTGCTCCTTTGTTCGATAACTTGACATCTTTTCTTTTTCTTTGTAATATATTAAAAAAAATATAATGGTGAGAATAATGAAATGGAATGATTATAAATCAAAAAAATTGAAAAATCCTGAATTTAAACAGGCTTATGATGAATTAGAATTAAAATATTCCATAATGAATAAAAAATTTGTGAAAATGATGAATCGTAGAGAATTTATCAAAAAAGTAATAGGCGGCGGTTTTTTGCTCGCGAGTGGAAATTTATTCAGCGGTTGCGGTGAAATTTCAGACGGCGACGGTATGATTTACGAGTCCACCGACAAGAAAATCAGCGACCTTGAAATCAGCAACCTGCGGCAGCTCATCACGAGCAATGCCAACGAGACCCGCTGCATAATGTGGCAGACTGACGCCCTACTAAAAAATCCTGCCGTGGAGATTAAATCGGACGCCACCGGCGACACTTACACCTTCGCCGCGTTGGATTGTTCCTTCAGTGACGACGATCATATCACCAATCAGTATTCCGCGAAGATTGAGGCTCTCCACGCCGACACAAGCTGGCAGTACAGAATCGTTGACGGCGAGCATTGCACCAACTGGCACACTCTCCGCACGACAAGCGGCGATACTTTCAAAATGTTGATCTTTCCTGATTCTCAATGCGCTGACTACGGCGTCTGGAACAAAGTCGCCAAGTCTGCCTATGCCCGCAACGAGGACGCTGTGCTCTTCGTCAATGTCGGCGATATAGTCGACAACGGCGAGGATCGGACGCAGTGGCAAGCCTGGTTTAACGGTGCCGCTGCTTTCATTGACAAGATACCCTTTGTGCCGGTGATGGGCAATCACGAATGTTATAATCGTCAGTGGCAGACTCGCCTTCCTGAGGCTTACTTGAAATATTTTGAAGTCCCCGACAATGGCAGTGACAACTTTGAGCGGCGTTACTATTCCTTTGATTATGGTGATGTCCACTTCGCTGTTCTTGACAGTCAATGGGAGGAACTCAACGCCGTCAAGGACGGTGCCGGTGATGAGCTTATCCAAGCCCAGCAGGAATGGCTTAGGCGTGATATGTCGACCACCACAAAGAAGTGGAAGGTTGTATTCATTCACAAGGATGTACTTCAGTATAGGATTAACGGCAGACCCGAACGTCGTGAGGGTTTCAGCGATATAGGCACTGCATTTATGCCGCTCTTTGACGAGTTGAAGATTGATATAGTCTTTACCGCCCACCTGCACACCTACCGCAACCGCGGCAACATCTACAACTTTGAGCGTAATTCAAAAGGCACATTGTACATTTTGACAGGCCTTGCCGGTGATGTCCGCTACAGCGGCCTCTGGGTGGATCACGCCCTTGACCTTGCCAAGGCTCCACAGCCCGAAACAGATAACTACTTGACGTTGGAGGTCTCAAGCGATAAAATATATGTGAAATGTTTTCTGCCGGACGGCACCGAGATTGATCGTGCCGTCGTTAAACAGAGAGAGCAGAAAACATAGACTAAGGCAAGAGAGAGGACGCACTATGGGGCAAGCAATTCGTTTCGTGCTGATTGTATTGCTGACTTTGAGTATCTTCAGCACAGTATCGGCAGAAACCAAATTGAGAGTCGGCTACATACCGGGGACGGGATTCCTTGAGAAAGACCGTGCAGATCACTACAGAGGCTACGGCTATGAGTATATGGAGTTCCTGTCGAAGTATGGGAATTGGACGTTTGAGTATATTCCGTGCTTGACGTGGCAGGAGTGTAACGACAAGCTGCAAAGCGGTATGATTGATGTCCTTCCGGCAATGCCCGGGGATTATCGAAGTCTGCAGAACGTCATAAGGACGGATCACGTCATCGGTCGCTATCCTATGGAAATTATCACTCACGACGGCACTATCAGGCCGCAAATGAGGATAGGCACAATCCCCGCAAATGCCCCCCTGCCGTCCCTGCCGAAGGTTGCCGCAAGTGAAGGTTTTACTTATGAGCTTGTCCACTTTCCGACCTTTTACGATATGGAAGAGGCCTTCCGCCGCCGCGAGCTTGACGGCTATATAGGTCCTATGCTGGAACCAAACAAGGAGAAGAATGTCGCCGCTGTCTTCGATCGCCAGAGTTACCGCCTCCTCGTCAGATCTGACCGAAAGGATCTTCTTGCGGCAATGAATATCGCTATGGACGAAATGCTCTTGGATCAGCCTAATATCAGAAACCGCCTCAACGACAAATATCTCCGCAAGGGCGGCTCACCGTTGATACTCAATCGTCAAGAGAAAGAGTATCTCGCCGCGAGGGGCAAACTCAAGGCGGCCTTCTTGGTTAAGCAGAGGCCTTATGTCTATAATGATGAATCCGGCGGACTTCACGGCGTTATGCCAAACCTGATTAATCAAATATCTGAGGACTTGGACATTGAAATAGAGATCATCAATACAACCGGCTCCATTGAGACCGCCAACCTCATCAGGAAAGGACAGATTGACTTCATCGTTGATTGTGTCTGCGATTTCAGTTGGGCGGGTACGCTGAATATGTCTCCTACCCAAGCCTACCTTATGCTGGACTATGTGCCGATTATGCGCCGTAATCTTGATATGAACGAAAAGTTGACTGTTGCCTGTGATAAGAATTTGCTCTACACGCAAAACTTCATCTTTCCGCGTTTCGACGAGCAGCACAGAGTCTATGCTGACAGTCTTCAGGACTGTTTCAAGATTCTGAGCAGGGGAGAGGCTGACATTTTGTTTGCCCCACGCAGTGAGGTGCCTTATTTGATTGAGGAGACAGGTGCCTATAATCTTGAGGTTGCACCGGAGGGGGACTTCTCCGATGAGATCAGTCTGGGTGTCTCCAACAACGCTGACAGCAGATTGTGGCGTATTCTCAACAAGGAAGTAAACCACCTGGACATCAGCAAAATCAGAAATCTCATCAATGAAGATATGAGCAATGTCAACCACAAGCTGTCACTTCAGTTGCTGATCTACCAGCACCCTGTCCGTGTTGTGGCGATATTGATTGCCGTTTTGCTTTTGATTGGTGCAGGTATTCGCTACAGATTTTATCTCCGCCGCAAGCAGACAGAGACCATTAAGCACATAGCCTACAACGACACCCGCTACAACCTGCCCAACACCAAGTACTTTGAGGAAGAGGGTGCCAAAATCTGCAGAACTATCGAGACTGAAGAAAATCTCTATATAGTGAAGTTCGCCTCTCTTCACAGTGACAGCAACTATTTGGTATCTGACAAAAAACTTCGTGACGAGCAACTCAAGAATATGGCGGCAGGCTTGAAACAGAAGGCTTGGAACTTACTCACCACAACCGGCGACGAGGGGGGCAGTCTCTTCTGTCTCTGTGAAGCCAAGAACGACGCCGAAATCACCGGATTTACCGGGGAGGCTATCAGTGAATATGGCTATGTCATTACAAAGGATTCCAGGATATGGCTGCATATGAAGGCAGGGGTCAGCAGAGTCAGCAAGGATCTGTATCTAAGCATAGAGCAAGCCAAGACAGCTTGTCAAATCGCTCAAAATGATGTATTGATGTACAATTACGACATTGAAGAGAAGATGAAGTTTGAAGAAAGCGTCACCACTCATATGGAAGAGGCTTTAAAAAATGGTGAGTTTGAAGTATGGTATCAAACCGAATACGATCTGAAGACCCACAAGACCGTCGGCAGTGAAGTATTTATCCGCTGGCAGAGTCCCGACCTTGGTTTCCTTATGCCCGGCAAGTTTATATCCATCTTCGAGAGGACGGGTTTCATAATATCAACGGACTACTTCATCTTTGAGGAAGTCTGCAAATATCAGAGGAAACGACTTGACGAGAAGGCCGCACTCCTCCCCATATCCGTTAATCATTCCAGCGTTCACCTCAGCGAAGAACACTACGTCGAAAAGATTAAGAGTATCTACAAAAAGTACAAGCTGCCCAAAGGTATAATCAAAATTGAGTTCAGCGAAAGAGCCTTTGAAAATCTGAAACAGAAAAAGGAAATAGAGCGAGTAACCGGAATACTCCGTGCCTTGCGGAATATAGGGTTAAAGATTGTAGTTGACAACTTCGGCAGCAGCTATTCTTCTTACAAGCTGCTCAAAACCTTACCGATAGATGCAATAAAAATAGACCGCTCTCTCGTTGCGGAGGCGGTCGAGTCCGATCAAATGCGTAACATTTTGAGCAATATCATCGCTCTTGTCTTGAAACTCAAGATTAACGTGTTCTGCGAGGGTATTGAGAGTGCGGAAGAGGAGGAACTTTTAATAATATTGAATTGCCGCTACGGTCAAGGGTTTATCAATTCGGAAATCGCTCAGTTGCAGTAATTGGCGGATAGACGGCATTAAGTCAAGCAGTCAGTCAGAGGCGGCTGCTTTTTTGTTGCTGATAGTCTGTTGCGGCAGAGTGCTGCCTATGGCGTGGTTGAGGGCGAAACGATAACGAGCGGCGTCACAATAGGCGTTGAGGTGGTTGAGCCTGGCCTCTTTCAAGGCGACTTCCGCATCTAATATATCAAGGAGAATACCCTCACCGGCACGGTATCTCTCTGTGGCGATGAATCGCTCCTCCTCGGCGAGCTTGACGGCAAAATCAGTCGTCTGCAGTCTCACCAGGGCAGTCTTGAGATTCTTGCAGGCAGTAATCACATCAGAGCGAGCACTGTCAAGGTCTGATTGAAGTGCAAGCTCCAGGCGTTCAACCTCCAGCTTGGCCTCTTCGACCCTGCTTTTGGTTATCTTGCTGTCAAAGATATTCCAGTTGGCGGAAACACCGGCGGTAGCGTTAGAAGTAGGATCCCAGCGATCCGAGCGAGCATTTAAGCCGGTGGAGGCAGAGGCACTGACGGAGGGCTTATAGGCTGCCTTTGCACTCTTGACGAGTTCCTCTGCACGTTGAATTCGGACATTGTCAGCTTTGAGGTCGGCACGGTTCTGTTCGGCAAGGCTGATATAGTTCTCAATATCAAAAGTCTCACCGTCAAGCGAATAAGCCTTAACCAAAGAATCACCGCTCACGGGATTGGTGTTTGACTCCTCGGTTAAAGCCGATTCAATGATTGACAGCTCGGTATCATCAAGCACGGCGGCACTGTCAAGACTCATCAGGACGGAAAGGTCAGTCAGAGCGACTTCATAGGCAGCTTGCGCACGGATTGCGTCTTGATTGGCGTTAGAGGCCTCCACTTGCGCCCTCAACAAGTCAATCTTTGCCTTAGCACCGGCAGTGTAGAGGTCGGAGATCAACTGCTCGTGTTCTTTGAGGTTGGCAAAGGTGTCAAGGTTGACAGACCAGGTGGACTTTTGCTCAAAGGCGTTGACGTAAGCTGTCGCCACTTGATAGGTCAAGTCATCGGCGGCTTGATCCAAGTCGAGCTTAGAGGCGTCAAGATTGTATTCAGCGGCGTTGATGTTGGCTTTAAGCTGTCCGCCGGAGTAGAGTGGAATGGAACCTGTGAGACGGGCGGAGGCACTTTCAGAATCGCTTGAGCCTTCGGTCTTGTCGGCGTCAGCAGAGGCACTCACCCTTTGGCAGTCTTGATCTCCTCCTCGGCACTCTCCACAGCCTTTTGAGACTGTTTGAGGCTTGGGTTGTTCTCAAGGGCAATGCGGACGGCCTCCGTCAAGCTGAGTGCTTGGGCAGTGGCACTTGAAAATAGCATACTTGCAATCAAGGCAAGAGTAAAATATCTCATCGTTCCGGCTCCTTAGTCAATTTGATAGGATTGGCGTTTATCATCTCGGTCACTTGCTCTATTCGTGTCTTTGACGTTTCAGATTGATTTTCGACAACTGTTTTGGAAACTTGCTCAACCGTTGAGGCCTCTTGAACTGTAATTTGAGGCATTGAGTTGCTTTGATTTTGAGTTGCCGCGGTTACAGTCTCCGAACGAGTGACAGAGGCGGGCTTGACTGGGGCTTGATCCACTTCATTGACGACATTGGACAGAGCGAAATTCCCTCAAAAGTTTACCTAAGGATCGACCAAGCTCAGGCAGCTTGCTGGGTCCGAAGACAATCAAGCCAACAATCAGAATAAGTACAAACTCACCGGCACCTATGCCAAACATAAACAAACCTCCCGAAACAGTTACAATAGGCACATTATACAACCGCCGAAATATATTGTCAACGTGGAATATTGACTTCAATCTCACTCGCTGCTGTATCGTTGAGGAATTTGAAAAAGTTCTTGTAATTTACCTTAAAATGTGATATATTTTGATTTTGAAAACTGCGATTCCCTGCCAAGTTGGAATTGATCATTCATTCAAGGCAGACAGTTGACAGGAGAGATTTATTTTGAGTGTGGTTGAACTTTTTGCTAAGGGCGGCCCCGTTATGTATCTGCTGCTTATTATTTCGGTCGCCGTCGCTGCAATCGCTATTGAGAGATTCAGATTTTACAACTACGCCAAGAGTGACGGTGAGGGCTTTATTAAGGGCTTGACTGATCGTTTGAAAGCACGTAATATAGAGGCTGCTTTAGATTTCTGCAGACACGAGGACAACTCTTTGAGCAAAGTGGCACGCACCGGCCTTGAGGCGGCCGTCAACGGTGACAATGCTGAATTGGCTTTAATCAACGCTCACGATGAAATGGCTATGCAGCTCAGAGCAAGGCTCAACTACCTCTCTATGATTGTGACTCTTGCTCCCCTGCTGGGTCTGCTTGGCACAATCAGCGGTATGATAGATTCCTTCAACGTCTTCAGCGTTCGGACAGATCAGCCGCTTGCCATCACCGGAGGCATAGGTGAGGCACTGATTGCCACTGCTACGGGGCTTTGTGTTGCGATCTTCGCCCTGGTTGTCCACACCTACTTTGCCCAGAAACTCGACGAGATCCTCACAAGCCTTGACAGAATCGTAAATATCGTCCTGAGTTCAGTGGGGAGGTCTGCTTGAATGAGGCGTCGCAACTTCCGTGAGCAGGGACAACCTCAAGTGATGATAATCCCGATGATTGATATTATGCTCTTCCTGCTCGTCTTCTTCATGATCAGCACTATCTATATGGTGCAGACGAACACCCTGCAAGTCAGTCTGCCGCAAGCCTCCACTTCAAAGCAGGAGATACGCCCGAATGTTGTGCCTATAACCGTCACGGCGACGGGCGAGGTACTCTACGATAAGGACACTCTGCCCGTCGGAGAACTTGCGGAACGAGTAGGCAGTACGCTCAAGAGTGACCCTGACACGGTATTCGTCCTGCGTGGAGACAAGGCGGCAAGATATGAACACATTGTCGCTGTCCTGGACTTACTAAAGAAATCCGGCACACGCCGCGTGTCCATAGCGACCGAAGTCAAGGCGGAATGAACTATGAGGCACTATTCTGCACATTGGCGTTTTACAATTCTCGCCGCAATCCTCCTGCATATGGTTGCCTGTCTCACCTTCAGCTTGATACAACCGCATTTAAGCCCTATGCACAAATCACAAGAGAATGTGGAAATGACTTGGGTTGATGTTGAGCTCGTCACGGAGAGCAGCGTCACGGAAGAGGACATAACGGCAAACACTTCGACGGCGTCCACCTCAACAAAATACGAATTCCCGCCTATAGTGATTCCGCCTGATATACCCATTGAATCAACGAATACGACATCTTACATAGAAGAGCCAAGGGAACTGCCGCCACTGCCGAAACGTGTCAAACTCCCTCAAAGGCAGCCTATACTCACCAAAGATGAGGAAGAAGTCCTCGACGGCCTTGAAAGAAGTCCCACCTCTCCCTCGGACACTGCCACCGTCACTAACGCCGCCAACACTGCAAACGTCGCCGACAACCTACAAGGCAAGCAGGAGATGGCAGAACCGCCTGTCACTGTCAACGCTTACTACCCTCCTGAGGCACATGGCCTTGACTACAAGGGTTATGTTGCCGTTGCGGCGACAATCGACACCGGCGGCAAAGTCAAAGAAGTCAAGATTGTCCTGTCTTCCGGCATAGAGCTTGTGGACAATATTGCCCTGAAAGCCGCTCGGAGGTGGACTTTCAAGCCTGCCCTCGACACTGACGGCAAGCTGATGGAATGTGACAAGATTATAACCTTTGATTTCAAAGAGTTTTCATAGATTTTTTGAGGTGGCTCCAGTCTGACTGTTGACCATCTGCTGACTACTTAACTTAATGGAGGTTTTTATGGATATTTCTCAATTAATGATTTCGTGTGGGGACCGGTGATGCTGGCTCTGCTTGTAGGCACCGGTATATTTTTGACTGTTCGTCTCAAGTTCCTGCCCTGGCGTAACCTTATCTGGTATTCAATCAAGCTGATCTTCAAGAAGAAGAGCAAGAACGAGGGCGATATATCACCATTTCAATCGCTTATGACAGCACTTTCCGCAACTGTCGGCACCGGCAATATCGTCGGCGTCATTTCGAGGACACCAGCGGCGAGACGCGGATGTCGTCCAGCGCTGGAACACCTTTATATACCGACTGCGCCTTGGCCTCCGCCATTGCCTTGCGGGTGCGCCGCATAAGTTCCGTGAAAGGGGAGTCTTCCGCTGTAATAGCTGTGAAGAATGGTATAGGTGGGTCCCTCGGCCGTGCAATGGCAGCACTCTTTGCCTTCTTCGCCGTCTGCGCCTCTTTCGGTATTGGCAATATGACACAGGCAAACTCTATTGCCGCCGCCCTCAATACCAGCTTTGAGATACCCACCTGGCTCACCGGCGTGGTGCTGACGCTCTTGGCTCTTGCCGTCCTTATGCGCGGGATCCGCTCAATCGGCAAGGTGTCAAGTATCATTGTGCCTTCAATGGCGGCCTTCTACCTCATTGTGACGCTGATTGTTATCATTGTCAACTTTGAATATGTGCCTGAAGGCTTGATGACTATGATTA
>CAJODU010000024.1:0-2592 GCA_905233325.1 uncultured Selenomonadaceae bacterium | reverse complement strand
CTCGCGGCGTCTTCAGCAATGAGGCGGGTCTCGGCTCCGCACCTATTGCCGCCGCTGCTGCCCGTACAGATCACGCCAGCCGTCAAGGCTACGTCAATATGACCGGCACTTTCTTCGATACTATGATTATCTGTATGCTCACCGGCCTTGTTATTGCAAGCTCCGGCATGCTTGGTGCCGTTGATCTTGAGACCGGCAAGCTCGTCAGCGGTGCTCAGTTGACAATTCTCGCCTTCAGTACCGTTTTCGGTGATGCAGCTAAAATCATTGTCTCAATAAGTCTCGCACTCTTCGCTTTCTCCACCATTCTCGGTTGGGAGTACTACGGTGAGAAATCTCTGGAATATCTCGTCAGTAACCGCAAAGTGATCTACTTCTACCGTGCTTTCTTCAGCTGCATTACCTTCATCGGTGCCACGCAGACGCTGGACATTGTCTGGAACTTCTCGGACACTATGAACGGTTTGATGGCTATTCCTAACCTCCTCTGCTTGCTGATTCTCAACAAGGACGTTGCCAACGAGTGTTTCCACTTCCAAGAAAACGTTGTTGAGAGGGAGAAGCTGGGCGAAGAAGTTGAATATGACGGCGATTTGCACAACTCAATACATTGAACTTTAGAGGGGATTAACGGGAGGTGTTCCTTTGTCGGAACTTTTTAATCTTGATTGGGCGCATTTGTCCGAGTTGCTCGTTGTACCTGCGTGTATTCTGGCAGTGTCGCTTGCTTTGGGACTGACGCTCAACCGTGTGCTTGAGCAAAAGATCGTTCAGCACCTCAAGTATGATGACTTCAACCCAAGCATCAAGTCTATCTTCTTCAGAGCGTTGAAGGGAATACCTATCAACTTCTGCGTAATGACGGGACTTTATTGGATCGTCAACACAAGCCGTCTGCCGGACGGATTAATGAGAATGTTCTCATACTTCCTGTTCACGGTGATCGTCTACACCTTGACAAAAGTGCTGGCACGGACACTGACAGGCATTGTGGCGATAAAACTATCTCACACAGGCAGTGCCTCGCAGACAACCCTGCTCGACACTATCATCAAAGTGGTGATCTACGCCTCCGGAATACTGATAGTCCTGCAGGAGTACGGTATCTCGGTAGCACCGATCCTCACGGCAATGGGTGTCGGCGGTATGGCGATCGCTCTCGGTCTTCAAGAGACACTTGCAAACATCTTCAGCGGGCTGCAGTTGATTCTCTCCAAGCAGATGAGAGTCAACGATTACATCAAGCTCAGCACCGGCGACGAGGGCAGAGTAACCGACATCAACTGGAGATTCACGACGATAACCCCCGCCTCTGACGGGAGCGTGGTGGTTATTCCTAATAAGACTATAGCGAGTTCAATCACGACCAACTACTCAATGCCGCGCAATGATATTGTTATAACCGTCCCCATTGGTGTGAGTTACGACAGCGACCTTGATCACGTTGAGCAGGTGACTCTTGAAGTGGCGAGGGAAGTGATGATGAAGATTGACGGCTACCAGCCGAACTTCGACGACAAAGGAGCAGATCGCAACCCGCTGGCACCAACGGTGAGATTCCACACTTTCGGCGATTCGTCCATTGACTTCAATACCTTCCTGCACTCAACGCAATTCAAGACGCAGTTTGTCCTCAAGCACGAGTTCATCAAGGCAATAACGAGACGTTACCGTGAAGAGGGGATCGATATTCCGTTCCCGATTCGCACGGTTGTCAATGGATAGCTATTATTGGGCAACTGTCTGCCATATATGTTTAGGAGAGTGATTACAGTGGCTATGAATATGAGTGAGAAGATACTGGCACGCCATGCCGGCCTTGACAGCGTCAGGGCAGCTTGTCGTCTGCCCGCTTGATCTGGTGATGGCGAACGACGTGACGGGGCCTCCCTCAATCAAAGAGTTCGAGAAGATTGGCAAGCCTGTCTTCAATCCCGACAAGATTGCGTTGATACCTGACCACTTCCAACCCGCAAAGGATATTAAAAGTGCCGACTTAGCAAAGAGTATGAGGGACTTTGCACGCAAGAATAAGATCAAGCACTACTATGAGGCGGGGCGTGTCGGTATTGAGCATGTGATTCTGCCTGAGTTTGGGATAGTGGGTCCCGGTATGCTGATTATTGGCGCGGACTCCCACACCTGCACTTATGGTGCACTCAACGCCTTCTCCACCGGCGTCGGCACGACTGACCTTGCCGTCGGTCTGGCAACGGGCAAGGCTTGGTTCAAAGTGCCTGAGGCCATCAACGTCCACCTCACAGGCAAGAAACCGCAGAATATCAGCGGTAAGGACGTTATCCTCACGCTGATTGGCAAGATTGGCGTTGACGGTGCACTCTACAAGTCCCTTGAGTTCACGGGTGAAGGCGTAAAAGAGCTCACCATGACAGATCGCCTCACGATTAGCAATATGGCCATTGAGGCTGGCGGCAAGGCTGGTGTCTTCCCATTCGACGAAGTGACAAAGGCTTATATTGAAGGCAGATTCAATCAAACTTATGAGCCGACTGTCGCTGATGAAGGTGCCAAATATGCCGCGACGGTTGAAATCAACCTCTCCGAACTCAAGCCCGTTGTTGCCCTGCCTCA
>CAJODU010000023.1 GCA_905233325.1 uncultured Selenomonadaceae bacterium | reverse complement strand
AACTGCACAACCATCACCTAAGGGTTGCCTCATTCGTACATCATAGGCTTATCAAGCAATATTTTACAACATAAAACAATCTTTGTCTACAATTTTTGTGTTTGTATTCGATACCTTGATACTTTATCACAACAGCGGAACAATGTCAAGATTAATTAAAAAAATTCATCTTATTTAATATTTAATATGGACTGCTTTGATTTGTATCATGGTGAGGAGCTCTCTCATGATTGCTGTCGCTTGGCGGGCTTGGCGGACGATCAGGATCGTTTTTATCTTTATCTCTGTCCTTCATTACAGATTCTCTGAATTTGTCCCAAAATTTATCATTTTCCAAATTCACTGATGATTTAGTCTGTACAATATTGTGCTCCGGCAAAGACGCTTTTCTTGTTGAGGCATCCGCTGTTACTATATCGATAGCGAAGATGAATACACTACCGAGAATCAGAGGCAAGAGATATTTCCTCGCTACCTTTCCCATCAAAATCACTTCCTACACATTAATTTAATTAATCATACTCCGCTATTCTTTGAAAGTGATTAGTAAAAGATTAAAATTAGATTAAAAATTTCAATTTGCCTTAAGTTTTTTTTGTTGTATAATGTATGTAAATATTTTGAAATTTTGGAGGGTAGAAATAAAATGAAACTGAATAAATTGCAGCAGTCGGTTGTCAATGAATTGGGAAAAAATATTCTGCTCATTGCCTCAGCCGGAACAGGCAAGACAAGCACACTTGCATATCGAATTGCAAATATAATCGACAGCGGCAAAGCCAAGCCTGATGAGATTCTCTGCCTAACTTTCACCAACAGGGCTTGCATTGAAATCAAGAGCAAGATCGGAGAGATTGTCGGAGATGCTGCGCGTGATGTTGTCGTTAGGACATTTCACAGTTTTTGCTGCGATATAGTCCGCTTGACGGCAAAGAATGTTCGCTGATTTTATAATCTTCGACGAAGAAGACTGCAAGAGCTTTATTGAGGCTAATCCAAGCATTGATCCCCATTTATCCGGCATGATTCAAAGATTCATCAAAATCGTCAAGGAAATTATAGGGATTATGGATCTGCCTTCCACAAACAGGGCAGCTAACTATCAAAAAGCGATAGAACAAGTCTACAGAACCGAGCAGGTGAGGTTGAAAAGCTGCTTTTCAAAGAATAATCGACTGTATGACGAAATGAGGACTCACGGCGCAGATATTATCGCTGATTATGACAACAGACTAAATGAGGCACACGGTCTTGACTTTGATGATCTAATCATTTATGCTAATGAGGCTCTGCAGGATAGTGAAATCAGACTGAGCTGGCAGAAGAAATTTAAATTTATCAACGTTGACGAAGTGCAGGACACCAACGAACTTGAATATAAAATTGTCTCCAAAATTTTCGGTAAAAGTAATTTGCTGCTATGCGGCGATCCCTTTCAAACAATCTACGAGTGGCGCGGCTCCAAGCCCAAGCTCGTCGAGGAAAACTACAAAAAGTATCAAAATCCCAAAATAATAGTCTTTGATGAAAACTACCGTGCCACAAGTACACTTTTACAAGCGTCCTATTCGTATTTGAAAAAATGTTTCAGAGCCGATGTTGATGCGGTTTATCCTGATGATATAAAGGTTGCAAGTCCCGACGTCGGTGAAAAAATTGTACTTTACGGTGCGAACAACATTTATCTTGAGGCACAGTGGATCTACAATCAAATTGAAAATTTAAAAGTCAAGGATTTAACCAAAATCTGTGTGCTGACGCGAAATAATGGCTATAACAGGGAACTTGCCGAAAATTTTGCCAAACTTAACAAGCAATCCCCAAAAAAAATACCTTTTATGCTGATTGATGAATTTTTCTTTTTCCGTCGGCAGGAGATTAAAGATGTGCTGGCGTTTATGAAACTTGCAGTCAACAAGCATGACGGTATGAGTCTTGAGCGTGTCTTGAAGAGATTCAGCAAGGGTATCGGCGAGGCAACGATTGACAATATAAATTCTGTCGATTCACACAAAAGCGGTGTTCGATTGACGGATTTTTTGGATCCTTCTACTCACAAATTCGGTGATCCTTATGAAGAATTGCTCCAAGCACTGGAGACTGAAAATATCGTTGTTTTTGATGTGGAATCAACCGGACTTGACACAACTTTAGATGAGATTGTCCAAATTGCAGCCGTTCGCTTGGACAAGCAGGGCAATATCAAGGCAAAATTTAACCGTATACTCAAGCCCACCATAAGCGTTGGAAGTTCCGCCGCTGTTCACGGATTCACTGATGAATATTTAGCTGCCGAAGGCGAGGAGCCGCGTCGCGTATTTGCTGATTTTGTTGAGTTCGTTGCCGGTGCCGTCCTCGTTGGTCACAATGTCAACTATGATTTGAGCATCTTGTCAAGTCAAATGAGCAGGTTGTCAATGCCGTCGCTCAAGTATGATAATTACTATGATACCCTTGATATATTTCGCCGTTTTTATCCCGGTCTGGAAAATCACAAGCTGGAATTTTTGGGAGATACCTTCAACGTCAGCCACAAGTCAACACATAATGCCTATGATGACATATGTGCCACGGCGGAACTTTTGAATATAGCCGTTGAGAAAAAAATTCTGCCGACCCTTGAGAATCGCAGAAAACTTATAGCAAAATATCTGGATAAGTTCACCAATATGTTGATACTGATGTCTAACATTCGCGAAAAAGTCAACACCCTTCACCCGCAAGATTTAATGGTGGAGATTATCAAAACTTTTGGGATAAAAGAATATTACGAGCAACGCAAAGAAGGAGAAAGAGTTGGTTATCTGCGCGATCTCTATGTATTCGTCAAAGATTTAGACGATCCTGCCCTCTCTTCACGCGATGCCATTCAAAGGATATTGCAATATACAACGCTCTCCAACACGGAGCTTTTCATGAAGAACAATACCAAAATCCCCGTCATTACCGTACATCAGGCAAAGGGTATGGAATTTGACTATGTGTTTGTTGCGGGACTCAGTGAAGATACTTTTCCGAGTTGGCAATCAATCAAAGAAAATCATCTTGACGAGGAAACAAGGTTGTTTTATGTATCCATTACACGCGCCAAGAAAAAGCTGTTTTTGAGTTTCAAAGGTAAGAAAAGAAGCCGCTTTATAAATGATATACCTATGGAATACATTCAAAATTATTAAATATCAATTTATTTTTGAAGATGCCGCTGCGCTGCCGGAACTACCCTTATTGGTGAGACCGAGACTTTCCAAAAGTTTCATATCTTCAACAATGGTTGTGCCGCTGGTTGTCAACATATCGCCGGTGATTGAGGCCGAGGCACCATTAATGAAAGCCGTTGCACCGTTTTGAGGGAGTAATTTGCGACCTGCTGCAAGGCGAATGTTGGCAGTAGGGTTGATATATCTGAAGAGGGCAACCGTTCTCAAAATCTCATCAGCACCAAGCTGCTCACGATTTTCAAGGGCAGTGCCTTTGACGGGCATCAGTGCATTGATAGGAATTGACTCAATACCTAATTCACTGAGAGATACAGCCATATCAAGGCGATCTTCCCAAGTCTCACCCATTCCGATGATACCGCCGGAACAGACACAGAAACCCTCTGATTGGGCGAGCTGGATGGTGTTGATTCTGTCGTCGTAACTGTGAGATGTGCAAATATAAGGAAAGAAACGGCGCGACGTCTCAATATTATGATGATAGCTGCTTACCCCTGCCTCTCTGAGCCGTTTGAATTGTTCACGATTTAAAATTCCATGCGAGGCGCAAAGATCAATAGTCAATCGCTCTCGCATAAAGTTATAGGCTTCGATAGCCTTATCAAAATCCTTGCCGCTCAATGCTCTGCCGGAAGTGACTATACTGAAACGATTGACACCGGCATTTTGATTTAAGAGTGCATGTCTGTAAATCTCCTCTTTGGGCAGAAAGTCATATTCTTCAATACCGGTCTTATGGCAAGCTGCTTGGGCACAGTATTTGCAATTTTCACCGCAGCGGCCGCTCTTGCCGTTGATGATTGTGCAGAAGTCTATGTGATTGCCGCAGAAGTGAGTTTGAATCTCATGTGCTCCGGCTTGGAGTTCTTCCAGCGGCGTATTAAGCAGGAAAGTCAAGTCATCACTGCGTTGAAGTCTCTCACCGTCAATAATCCTCTGTGCAATGGTCTGCACGTCAATACCTTTTGTTATCATAATAAAAGCCCTCCTATACTTCAATTATACAAAAGGGCTAATCCATTGTCAACAACATAAAAATATTCGGTTTACAATAATTTGGAGGTAAAATCAATGAGTAATTATCCATTTGATCTTAGGAGCGATATAATGTATCTGAAAGGTGTCGGACCGCGAAAAGCGGCTGCTTTGAATCATATGAACATATACACCTTTTATGATTTTTTGATGCATTATCCGCGTGCTTATGAAGATGAGCGTGAAGTCACGCCGATGAATAAATTGATAGTTGACGAAGTTGCCATAGTTGTCGGACATCTTTCAAATATCAGCTTCAGAGAGGTTCGCAGCAATCTGAAAATTATCAATGCTATCTTGGAAGATGAGACTGACTACGTTCAAGTCACCTGGTTTAATCAAGAATATCTCAAAAACAGACTCAGCAGCGGTATGAAAATTATGGTCAAGGGTAAAGTCTCTGAGGCTTTCGGCAGAGGAGATTTACTTTCCATAACGGTGCAGGCTTTTGATATTCTCGGCGAGAATGAGAGTCCCAATCTCGGAATATTTCCCATCTACCCTTCCACTGCAGCACTCAATCAAAAATTCTTCCGAACGACAATGCGCGGATTACTGGACAGATTGCCCAAAATGAGTGAGATCCTGCCGAAATATATCATCAAAGAACACGATTTAATACCATATGATGACGCTATCAGAACGATACATTTTCCAAAAAGCAGACAAGACCTCTCTGAAGCACGATACAGGCTGGCCTTTAATGAATTGTTCCTTATCCAATACGGACTTATGCTCATTAAGAAGGAGACGCAGGAAGAGGAACTCGGAATCACTCACAAGCCCAACGGTGAATTAATGCAGATGGTTTTTGAGGCTCTGCCGTTTGAACTCACAGGCGATCAGCAGCATGTCTTGGAAGAGGTGGTACAAGATATGGAAAAACCTTCACCTATGCGCCGCTTGATACAGGGAGATGTGGGTTCCGGCAAGACAGTCGTGGCAATGCTGGCACTTGTCAAGACGGTAGAAAACG
Organism: uncultured Selenomonadaceae bacterium; assembly: GCA_905233325.1. Classification (GTDB taxonomy): domain Bacteria; phylum Bacillota; class Negativicutes; order Selenomonadales; family Selenomonadaceae; genus Quinella. The sequence goes on along the minus strand of CAJODU010000023.1, from coordinate 28,376 downwards.
GCTATCAAGGCGTATTTATGGCACCAACGGAAATATTAGCCGTCCAGCACTATGAAAAATTTTTGAAGATGCTGGAGCCGCTTGGAGTGAAAGTCGGGCTGCTCTCCGCTCAAGTCACAAGAACGAAGAAAAAACGCGAAGAGGCCTATCAAAAGATCGCGAATCAAGAATTTGATATAATAATCGGTACACACTCACTGATAGAGGAAGGCGTACAATTCAAAAATCTCGGTCTCATAATCACTGACGAGCAGCACCGTTTTGGCGTAGTGCAGAGGGCAAAACTTGAGAGGAAAACCGAACTCAGCCCTGATATATTGGTTATGACAGCAACACCCATTCCGCGCACGATGACTCTAACCGTCTATGGCGATCTTGACGTCTCATTGATCAAAGAACTGCCACCGGGCAGAAAACCGATTAAAACTACTGTCAGACACAGTGCCGGCAGGAAACAAGTCTACAACTTCGTGAGGAAGGAATTGGCAGCAGGGCGTCAAGTTTATGTTGTCTGTCCGCTGATTGAACGCAGCGAGAGTGAGAAAATGCAGAATGTTTCCTCTGCAGAAGAGATTTTCGACGAACTCAGCAACTATACTTTCAGAGACTTCAACTGCGCCCTTCTTCACGGTAAACTCAAGCCGAAAGAGAAAGATGAGATTATGGACGATTTTAGAGCCAATCGAGTTAATCTGCTTGTTTCGACGACGGTCGTTGAGGTTGGTGTTGATGTGCCAAATGCCTCGGTTATGGTCATTGAGCATGCAGACAGGTTCGGTCTTGCAACACTTCACCAGCTCAGAGGTCGTGTTGGGCGCGGAAGTGATAAATCTTATTGTATCCTCATTTCAGACAGCAAGTCCGATATCAGCAAGGCAAGGCTGGAGATTATGGAGACAACCAGCGACGGATTTAAACTCGCTGAAGAAGACCTGCACCTCAGAGGTCCCGGACAGTTCTTTGGTGAGGCACAGCATGGCCTTCCTGATTTGAAAATTGCCGATATATTCCGCGATGTTGACATCTTAATCAAGGCAAGGAAAGCTGCGGAGGAATTTATTCAGAAAAAAAATAATGCCGACGAAGTCGAACTCCTCAATGACAGCTTGACAGTAGCATATGGCGATAAATTTAAACAAATAACAGACGTCTAAAAAAATTTCCCAAAAAAAGCCGCCCGACACATTGCCGAGCGGTTGATTTATTTATATTGCGATATTATAGTCTGAATTTAGATTAGAGTTGAGGACCTGCAGGAACAAGTGCCTTACCTGCATCATTGCCCTCGTACTTCTTGAAGTTCTTGATGAAACGACCTGCGAGGTCTTCGGCTTTCTTCTGCCACTCGCTTGGATCGCCGTAGGTGTCTTTAGGATCGAGAATATTTGTTGCAACGCCTTCGAGTTCAGTCGGGACTTCAAGGTTGAAGATAGGAATCTTCTTGGTAGGTGCCTTGAGGATAGCTCCACCGAGGATAGCGTCAATAATGCCGCGAGTATCCTTAATGGAGATACGCTTGCCGGTGCCGTTCCAGCCGGTGTTGACGAGGTAAGCCTTCGCGCCGCTCTTCTCCATGCGCTTGACGAGTTCCTCAGCATACTTGGTCGGGTGGAGCTCAAGGAATGCCTGACCGAAGCAAGCGGAGAAGGTAGGAGTAGGCTCGGTGATACCGCGTTCAGTGCCGGCGAGTTTGGCGGTGAAGCCGCTGAGGAAGTAATATTTGGTCTGCTCAGGAGTGAGGATAGAGACAGGAGGCAGGACGCCGAAAGCATCAGCACTGAGGAAGATAACGGACTTGGCAGCAGGGCCGTGGCTGTCAGGGCGGACAATCTTCTTGATGTGATAGATAGGATAGCTTACGCGGGTGTTCTCGGTGACGGACTTGTCGGCAAAGTCGATCTTGCCATCTTTGTCAACAGTGACATTCTCAAGGAGAGCGTCGCGGGTGATTGCGTTGTAGATGTCCGGCTCGGACTCTTTGTCAAGGTTGATAACCTTAGCATAGCAGCCGCCCTCAAAGTTGAAGACGCCTTGATCGTCCCAGCCGTGCTCATCGTCACCAATGAGAAGACGTTTTGGATCGGTTGAGAGGGTTGTCTTGCCTGTGCCGGAGAGACCGAAGAAGATAGCGGTATTCTCGCCGTTCATATCAGTGTTGGCAGAGCAGTGCATAGCAGCAATACCCTTCAGCGGCAGGAAGTAGTTCATCATTGAGAACATACCCTTCTTCATCTCGCCGCCGTACCAGGTGTTGATGATGACCTGCTCTTTGCTGGTGACGTTGAAGACAACTGCAGTGGTGCTGTTGAGGCCGAGTTCTTTGAAGTTTTCAACCTTAGCCTTGGAGGCGTTGTAGACGACGAAATCAGGCTCTTGATCAAACTCTTCCTGGGTCTTCGGACGAATGAACATATTAGTAACAAAATGAGCCTGCCAGGCGACTTCCATGATGAAACGAATCTTCATGCGGGTATCCTTGTGAGTGCCGCAGAAACCGTCAACAACATAGAGTTTTTTGTTTGAAAGTTCTTTAACGGCGAGTTTCTTCAATTCAGCCCAAGCTGCCTCAGTGACAGGCTTGTTGTCATTCTTGTATTCGTCGGAAGTCCACCAGATAGTATCGTGAGAGTTTTTGTCATCAACGATGAACTTATCTTTAGGTGAGCGGCCGGTGAACTCGCCGGTCATAACATTGATTGCACCAAGTTCAGTCTCCTGACCTTTGTCAAAGCCGGTGAGTGAAGGATCCATCTCATGATTGAAGAGAACTTCATAAGTAGGATTGTAAAATACCTCTGTCGTGCCGGTGATACCATATTTGGTAAGATCAATTTGTGCCATAAAATCTGTCTCCTTTATACAAAATAAATTTAGAATTGTTAGAATTTTATTTAGTTTAATCCATTTTCAGTCTTTTGTCAAGATAATGTGTAACGTCTCATAAAGACATTAACGACTCTTAGCCAAAACGGCGTCAAGAATATTGATAACTTCATCGACGTGCTCTTTGGTGATAATCAATGGCGGAATGAATCTCAGCACCTTGCCGACAGTGCAGTTGATAATGGCACCGCGTTTCATACACTCGTTGACAATCTCCACGCCGGTGAGTTTATTTTGATCGCTCAACTCAGCACCGAGAATCAACCCTTCCCCACGGACATCAACAATCAGCGTCGGATATTTACTCTTGAGATTGAGCAGAGCGTCCTTGAAATACTTGCCGACTTCAGTGACATTGTTGAGGAACTTTTCGTCGGGGACAGTGTCAAGGACAATGTTGGCGGCAGCACAGGCGAGGGGATTGCCGCCGAAGGTTGTGCCGTGATCACCCGGTTTGAAGGCTTGGGCAACCTCCTCTGTTGTGATGAAGGCTCCAATCGGCACACCACCGGCGAGACCTTTGGCAAGTGTCACAATATCCGGCTTGATTCCATATTTGTCATAGGCAAAGAACTTGCCGCTGCGTCCGATACCCGCTTGAATTTCATCGAGGATCAGCAAAGCCTTGTATTTATCGCAAAGTTCGCGGACTTGCTTGAGATAGTCATCTTTGGGAGGATATACGCCGCCCTCACCTTGGATAGTCTCCAACATAACCGCGCAGGTCTTGTCGCTCATCATCTTCTCAAGTTCATCAATATCATTGAAGTGGACATAATCAAAACCACCGGGCAAAGGCTCATAGCCGTGTTGATAATGAGGCTGTCCCGTCGCCGTCAAAGTGGCAAGAGTGCGGCCGTGAAAACTGTTCCAAGCTGTGATTATCTGGGACTTGTCCTTGTCGATATTATGTGCGAACTTGCGGGCAATCTTCATTGCACCTTCATTGGCCTCAGCACCGCTGTTGCAAAAAAATGCACGACCAAGCCCGCTGAGTTTGACGAGTTTGGAGGCTGCGTCCGCTTGCGGTTTGGTATAGTAAAGATTAGAAATATGAATAACTTTAGCCGCCTGTTCAGCGATAGCCTCAACCAGCGGCTTATAATTGTGTCCGAGGACGTTGACGGCGATTCCTGCAAGGAAGTCGATATACCTGTTTCCTTCGTTGTCGTAAGTATAGACACCCTCACCGTGATCTACAACTATCTTGTAGCGATTGAATACAGGCAGATAGTCTCTTGCATCTTTATCAAAAATTTGTTGAGTGTTTTCGTTCAAATTCAATTCCTCCCAATTAATAAATTATCTAAAAACGCCGCCGGCAACTAAGGCGGGTTCCATTTCGTTGACTTCTTCAGCGGCTGATAATATCTCCTCTATTTCTCTGCGATTATCGGATTCTGCCACTAAAGTCTTGTAAAATCTCTGACGGTGTACAACGACGGATCTGATAAAAGCAGCGGCGTAGTCAGGGAACAGACCAATCTCATCATAGAGTAACCAAAATTTCTCAATGCTTGCTTTTATCTCAATTCCATATTCAATTCTATGAAGTATTTTTGATAGTTCGCGCCTCTGTTCAAAGGTATACATTGACTTCAAAAGTGCAAGCTCCGGCATGGATCTCGCCGCACGGATTAACCAAAATTCCGTCTCAAGATCATTGTTGATATTTTCAAAGCCGCATGTCAAAAGTTTGTCAATCAAGCCTTCGGGTGCGGGCTTAACTACAGGCATCATTCTGACTTCTTTGTAAAATGAGGCGTAACAAAGCCGCTCAAATTCAATCTTAGCATAGAGCCGCGATACAATACCGCCAAAACGTCCACGCATCAACTTATCAATGATTGACCAGTGACGAATATTTCTGAAACTTGTGATCCAGACACCTGTCTGCTTGAGGTATGTGCTGAAACCGGCGGCAATATCTTGAGGATTAATCACCACCTCAAGAGTCAAGTCGCCAATGATAGCATCAAAAAACTCTTCGTCGAACGGCAACCGCTCTTCACGATAATCAAGTACACGAAAGTCAACATCAAGTCCCGCGAACTTTTCCATAACATCTTCATCTTTGACAACGGCAAAAATCTTCGCGTTAGGATACCTGTCTCTGAGCGGTGGTAAATATTCTACAGTCTCAACAACGAGAATAGTCTCAAAAAAATCATCAGGCTGCACGAAGTCCATTAGTAAAGGCTTGATCTCTTCCACTTCTCCACCTTACTTGACGCGAATTTCTGAAATAATCCCGTCACGAGCGACAAACACCATTGAGACGCCGTTGTCAGCTTGATAGGTGTAAATAGCACGGTTGCCGTACTTGTCAGTATTTTCGGGCCTTCCATACTTTGAAGTCATCTTTTTCTTTTCCATGCCTACAGTAACACCGTCAGGCGTCGTTAAGCCATTATTGCCGGAAGTGGTAATACAAGCGGCTGTTCCATTGACAAAATCAATATGAAAAGTATCGCCATAGTACCAAGTCTGAGTCTCTGTCTCTGTGCCTTGTGTATTTTCATCAAAACGTATCTTTGTCGGTTCGCCATAAATACCTTTTATATATTCAGTGCTGCTGCCGACAGATATTCCGCCGATAGCCGCCTGGTCAGCATTGAAGATTTTAGCCGAACAAATGGAGATATTTAAAATCATAATTAACACTAAAATTGAAAAAAATCTCAACGTCATAATACTGCCTCCTTTTACTATTTATGCAATGATAGCACATTTATTGAGATAATACAATCTCATCAGAAATGGCAGGTTCAGGAACATATCCCCTTAAATTATTCGTCCAATCCATAAATTCACGAATCTTATTAGTTGACTTGGCACCCTTAAATTCCAACGAGCCGGACACATCGACGCCGTAAGGTCTGAATATCTTAACGACTTCCTGGACATTCTGCTTGGATATTCCGCCGGCAATGAAAAAAGGCTTGGTAAGTTTCCGTGTTTCAAGTGAGGCCTTATGCCAGTCAAAAGTCTTACCCGTGCCGCCGACTCTGCCCTTGACAAAACTGTCAAGCAGAATCATATCACAAGGATAATTATTGACCATACGCATATCAAGATCATCATTGAAACGCCAAGCCTTTATTATGGGTACGCGACGAATTTTAGACGCGAATTTAGCATCTTCATTGCCGTGGAGCTGAACATAGTCAAGACCCACAAGATTTATAATCCCATTGATGACGCCGGCACTTTCATCAACAAACACACCGACTTTTTTGCATTTGATTGATTTAGCAATTTCCGCCGCCTTGAATGGAGTGACAAACCTTGAACTCTTTCTGTAGAAGATGAAACCTATATAGTCTGCACCGTTTTGGTCAGCCTCTATAGCTGCATCGACAGTCTTTATTCCGCAAATCTTGACTTTCAGCATAATTTCTCGCCTTTCAAATTTCCTATATGACATTAAATTTCTATCAACGCTAAAGCATTATTTGTGCTTTTATTCGAGGTTTTCGCGATTTCTCCTGCTTGTCGTACAATATCTTTAATTACAGATATTTTTACAATATCGTTTAAAGTTTCAGTATTTAGGAAATAATAAGCTCCCAGTCCGCCGGTAAAGATCAGCACACCGGAAAGCATACCGATCAAAAATTTTTTCTTTAACTCTTTCATTTCAATCATTCCTCCACTCTTCTTTTAACTCTCTGTTGATTTTAACATTCAAGCATTAGAATAAATTTAAAAAAATATTAAAATTTCACAGTTTAAGATTAAAAATTTTCGTTGAGCAGGATTTTTGAAGTAATTGTAGAAAAATTACAAAAGTAAAAATTTTTTTATTTTGGGAGAGTGACTATTGATGAGCAACGAACAGCTTGAAAAACTTATAAAAGATAAAATCGAAGAGGCGTTTAAAAATTCCGAACACCCTAAAAAATTTTTCATTACAGAAAACGGTCGCGGTGTGACGGACGGCGGCGATCTTTACAATGCTGTACTTAAAGATGTACTTAATGTGGTTAGTACTGCACTTGTCGGTATATTGTCTGAAGTTGTTACAGGTAAGGCAGTCAAAGAGGCTGTGGTTGATAATGCAGGAAAAGCGGTTAAACAAGTTATCAATAAAGTCGCCACGAAAAAATAATAATCTCATCATTTACGTTGTACGAAAAAAAGTGGATGATCTGAAGTTACAAAAAAATTCAGATTGTCCACTATTTATGGTTTATTCTTTGGATAGTTCAACTGCTCACAGCTAAAGGTGAGAGCGTAATCTAATTGGAGTGATTGAAATGAGATGGAAACATAAGTATATTGTTGGAATGACGGTCATGTCCATGTTTTTTACATTGCCTTTAGTTTCCGCTGATGATGATGGTGACATAGTTGTCTTTGGTGAGGAATTTGAACCTAAAACCGAGACGGTTGAAACTTCTGCAACGAATGAAACTCCGCCAACAGACAGCAGCGAGGTCACAGTTGAAACGCCTGAAGAAAAAATCACTGAAACAGAGAGTCCTGCCACTTCAGAAGAAACTCAAGCAGGAACAACAGAATCCACAGAACCGCCGGCAGAGGCACCTGTTGAGAATGTAGCTCCTCCTGAAGTTCAAGAGCCTGTCGAAGAAATAAAACCTGAAATTAAAGTTGAAAATTTAAACACTCCTGTCGGCGACGGTGAGGTTTATAATGAGAATACTTCTGAAGTTGCTGCTTATGAAGATAGTAGCGATGATGAAGATAATTCCTCTGATAATCCTTCGACAGAAACGCCGGTGGAGGAAATAACGCCGGAAGTTGAAGTTACTCCTTTGAGCAATGATACTCCGAATGAAAATATCCCTGTTGAGGAGAATACCTCATTCACTGAAAACGAAAATTTTTATACAAGTGAGACGCCTTCAACCGTCGAGACTAAAAACGAGACTTTTGAGACTGATGAACCGCTTGTAGTTACAACAAGCCCCTCTGAAGGTGAATTCGGCAGCGGTGAAGTCTATAACGGCTATCCGACAAGCGGGGACGGCTACACAACGAATGGTGAAATACCTGTGGCAGATGGCACTACCGTCACCACTGAACCACCTGCTACCACAACCAAGAAAACCAAAAAGAGCGGCAAGACCGAAAAGAAACTCAAAACACAGAAAGCTCGCTTTGTTAAGCTGTTGAGTGATGATACTTATGAGTATTATTTGGATCGCAGTGCAGTCCGCTGGGTCAATATGCCCTACTCCACGAGTGAATATATGGCTGATGTTTGGATCAGAATGATTGAGAAAACTTCCGGTCAGTCTGAAGATATTCCTGATGACTTATATCAGTATCTAAATTCCGAAAGCAGTGAGATTGCTGATGCCGCTGAAAAAGGTCGCGTCTACAATGAAGTTGATGAAAAAGTCCTCCGCTCTCGCAAATATTTCCTTGAGCATTACTATATCAGACCCAAAACTAAGCAAGTGCAATTTCTGTGTGAGTTGGAAGTAATTGGGCGTCCGCAGAATGCCATATCAGAAAGAGCTTACGATTATAAAAATTGGGAATATCTCATACCGGGCAGTGTGGAATCTTACATTTACAGCGGCGTTATAGCTGAACTCGGAACAGGTAAGGCTAACAAGCGCGGACATATGACTTTTGTTGATATGCTTGATGAGTATGCTCGAATTGCTTTAAATTGATTTAACGTCAGCAAATTCAATATCAGGCACATTGTCGATTAACTTCAATCTTTGAGCAGCTTGATAGTAGATCATCAATGAATTGATTGCCTCTTTTGGAAGATCCCATTTAATGATTCCGCCAAGATATTGATCTAAATCCCTGTAACTGAAAGGCTTTTCAGAGAGTACAGATTTAATTGCAAGGTTTTTGTTTTGTATTCCGTTATGCAAACCTGAAATAATTCTATTGTAGGCAAATTTCAAAAGTTTGGGCGAATTGATTGCAAAGTCCCTCCGCACAACCCAGACAGCATAAACCATTGAATGGCCTGTCAAGTTATGCCACTCTTTGCCTATATCGTAGCAATACAAATGCTCAGGCGTATTCAGATAGTTGTATAAGGCGTCGTCACCTATCAAAAGCGAGGCCGTGGAATCAGCAGGGACGGGATTTTCAGCATTTATATTTTCAATCACATATGTCGGACTTGCTCCATAGCTTTCAGCCATGATTATCTTCAGCAGACGGTGTGAGGTTGCAGATTTTGAAGTCAAAGCAATTTTATCATTTTGTATTAGATTTATCGGCACCCTTGACATCAAAACTATACTCTGAACATCACAATCAGCACGAATACATATATCAGGCAAAAGTAAAAAATTTTCACTCTGTCCGGCATATTCAATGGAAGAAATCGGACTAATGTCAAGACGAGCATTTTTTATATCATCGTTTAGTGCGGAAGGCACGGCATAAGTCAAGGATAACCCATCAGCATAACCGTGCTTGTAACTGTAAGTTAAAGGCAATACATTTAAAAAATTTATGTGGCCGACTCTTGGCATTGACATATAATCACTCCGTTTTTTGACTATTATATCACACTGAAAAATATTTTGGTGAATCTTATAAAAATTATCAACCTATATTGCGAGTGTTAATTAATGAAAAGTAAAATAACTCCGACTGTTGAAGGCGGTCTGGTGATTGCCATTGCTGTCATTTTAGGCTTAGTATCTACATACGTTCCGATTATTGGAATGTTTGTTGATTTCTTTTGGGCATTGCCGTTTGCTGTGCTGTCTGTGAGGCTGGGAATCCAAAAGAGCTTATGCTCTCATGGCAACTATTATTTTGTTGTCGCTCTTCATTGGGCCGATATTCACCATCAGGCTGGCTCTTTCCTACGGTTTGACGGGACTTGCACTCGGCTTTGCAATCCAAAAAAATTTCGGTGCCGTGAAAATATTCATGATAACATTGACGGCAGCATTTGTGGCACAAATTGTTGCTATAGCCCTTCTGCTCTTCGTCATGGATATAAATTTCCTTGAAACTCAAATAGCCCTGGTCAAGGAATCATTTGAAGAGACCTTTGCAATGTATGAAACTTTGGGAGTAGATCAAGCACAAATTGCTCAGGCAAAGTCACAAGTTGAGCCGGCAATCAAGCTGTTGAGCTTGCTGATACCGACATTGCTGCTGTTGATGGCACTAATCAATACCGCGATATGTTTCTATGTGGCAAAGTGGATTTTCCCAAAAATTGGTCTGTCCGTGCCGGAGATGCCGCCGTTCTCTCAATGGCACTTCCCGTCGCTTTTTGGATATTTGATGATATTGGCGTTCTTGGGAATCTATTGGGGCGAGACCAGAGATTTGAGAATCCTCTACACCGTCTCGGTAAATGCTAATATTTTGGCACTGCTTGCAGGATTTATTCAAGGCTTGTCAGTTTTGACTTTTGCCGCCGAGCGTTTCAATGTCTCTAAACTCATTCGCCGTCTGGTATTTCTGATTATTATTTTAAATTTTATGCTATTTCAGATTATTGCTATTACCGGTCTGTTTGATATGTTTTTTGACTATCGCCGTCGGTTTAAATGATTCGTTCTGATTAACCAAATTTGAGGAAGTGATTTTATTGCCAAGGAATCTTTCGGCTTGGCTTGATTTGACCATTCATCTTGTGGTTATGCTGGTCTTGATAAGTTTGCTGTCTCAATATAATCATATACTGGCGATGGCAGCTTTTACTTTGTGGGTGTTTCTGGCTATGTTTGCTCGCGAAAGATGCAAAGTCCGTGCTAAAGAATTTGAAAGTTATTGCAAAAATGTTGTGGGCAGTTTTAATGAGATGATCTTTCATGCTTTGGAAGGGTTACCGCAGGCAACTTTAATAATCAACAAAGACGGCCGTATGGAATGGAGCAGCAATCGCACTCAAAATTATACTGAAAAAAATCCTGAAACCGGTATGCTCGTTGAGGAATTTTGGCCGGGTATGTTTTCAAAAAAAATTTTCACCGGCGATGGTGAGTATATCTTTTCCAATAATGACAGATTTTTTAAAGTTCGCCATAAACTCCTAAAACTCAAAGAGGAGAAATCACCGCTTGCTGTACTTTACGTTCAGGAAGTCACTTTACACGAAAAGCTCAAAATTGAATATACCAACAGTCGAACAGTGATAATTTATATTCAAATTGACAATTATGATGAGGTTACTCAAGGTCTGACTGAAGCAGAGAAAAATTCGTTGATGTTGTCAATCAATGAGGTGCTGGATAATTGGATCAACTCTTTGACGGGCTTTATGCGTAAAGTCTCTGAAGACAGCTATGTAGTAGTGCTGGAGCGTCGCAAACTTGATCAAGCCATTGCAGAAAAGTTTGATATTCTTGATAAAATGCGTCAAATATCCGGCAAGAATAAAATTCCCGTTACACTGTCGATGGGTGTAGCCATTGCCGATAAGCCTTCAGATGAAATTTCACTCACAGAGCTGGGCATTGAGGCACAGGCGGAGCTGGACTTGGCACTCGGACGCGGCGGAGATCAAGTTGCAATGAAGGTTGATGGCAAGTCTCAATTCTTCGGCGGACGTTCAAAGGCAGTCGAAAAGCACACAAGAGTAAAAGCCCGCGTAGTCGCACATGCAATCAAAGATGCAATGGACAACGCGGACGAGATATTCATAATGGGACACCGCAATGAGGATTTTGACTGCTTTGGTGCAGCGGTTGGCGTTGCAGTGATGGCAAGGCAGTTAAAAAAGCCTGTGCATATCATTCTCAGCGATATGAATGAGGGAATTGACAAACTTGTTGAGATTATGGAAAACAAGGCGGAATACAAAGATATTTTTGTCAAGGCAGCGGACGTCAACACCGGCTCTTCAATAGCACCCCTGCTCTTTGTCGTTGATACTCACATTCCATACCTCACCGCTGCACCGCAATTCTTGGATAGAATCAATCAAGTAATTGTCATTGATCATCACAGACGCAGTGAGAATTTTGTCAAGAATCCATTAATGGTATACCTTGAGCCTTCCTCAAGTTCAACCTGCGAGCTGGTTACTGAATTGCTGATGTATTTTGATGATGATGTGCCGCTCTCCAAGCTGGACGCGACGGCAATTTATTCCGGCATTGTTGTCGATACCAAACACTTCGCTGTACAGACAGGTGCCCGAACTTTCGACGCTGCCTCTTATCTCAGACGCAGCGGAGCGGATCCCGTCATTCTCCGCGATCTCTTTAAATCCGATTATGAGACAACCGTTGCCCTCGCCCAAGCAGAGGCAAGGTCGGAATACTACGAGGGCGGTCTGGTTATATCTTATATTGATAAGGTTATTCCTAACGTCCAAGTCATTGCCGCGCAGGCTGCTGACGGTCTCTTAAAAATTGAGAATGTCCGCATGAGCATAGTCTGTTTTCAACTCAAGCCGGACACTGTCGGTGTGAGTGCCAGATCAACGGGCGAACTCAATGTCCAAGTCATCATGGAAAAATTCGGCGGCGGCGGTCATCAAAATGTAGCGGGTGCTCAGATCAAAGATGTGGATCTCTTGGAAATCAAGGAACAAATTGCTGAAATAAGCAAAAAATATATAGTTGAGGCAGATAATGAAGACAAGCAATAAGTTAAATGTTGCTTGCCTTTTTTTCTAGCTCAAAGTATATATAATATGCACTGACGCCGAACAACTCAAAGTTCCGGCTTCAATCGGCGTTGAGGATTCCATATCAGCCATAGCCGCCATAGCATACATTTTATTCATTCTCATCGCTCCGACACCACCTAAATTGATCGAAACATCTTGAACGCCGGTGATTGTCTTTCCGAGCTCACGAGCAACGAGGTCTGCTCTTTGACGGGCGTCGCGAATGGCAAGGAGAAGAGCCTCATCTTGCAGCTTTTTACGATTTTTAATTCCAAAATCCAGAGAATCAATATTGTTTGCACCGTGATTTAAAGCCGTGTCGATAACTTTGCCGACAAGCTCAAGATCATCAAGCATAACGTGAACGGTGTTGCGAACTTCATAACCGTTTAAAATACTTTGACGATTTGCATCTTGATGATAGGTCGGGCGGAAACTGTAATCGCTGGTGTTGATATTTTTGCGATCAACGCCAAGTGCCACTATAGAGTTTATAACGTCCTGTGCTGCTTTTGCATTTGCTGATTGAGCACGTGCGGCGTCCTTATCCTGCGTCACAACACCAATGGAGATAGCTGCCCTGTCCGGTGCCGCCTCGACTATCCCCTCTCCGTTTACTGATAATGTCGGGACTTTTGTTTCAGCCGCAAATGCTGTTGTTGTCATGATTGACAAAACCGTGAAACATAGCAAAAGTACAAGTAAATTTTTCATTTCGGACCTCTTTTCAATCGTCAGAACGACGACTAAATAATTTACGGCGCAGGAAATCACTGCCCTTTTTGAACCAATTCACCTTCTCCAGCATAACCACATCTACTTCAGCAATCTTTAATCCCTTGCCGAATATCCATACATCAAGAAGACGCTCTGATATAAAACCGAACAGACGCAGCTTTTTGTCACTCAGCCCATTCTCGTCCATCCATTTTTCATATGTGAAAAGTATATCAAAGAGCCACTTGCAATAGGAATCAACGAGCGGCTTTTTCATTACAAACATATTCCAAAGATGCAGTCGGCGGCGATTCATAACCGCACGGAACGACCGCAAGTACTCAGGATATTTTGAAGTGATGATATTTTCTATCTGCTCAAGGTCTCGTCCGCTGTGAGCGTGTTCATACTGACTGCGTACAGTCTCAATATAATATCGCCTCTGCACTGGCAAGATAATATCGTTATTTTGCAGAAGATTTTCATAATCCGAACGCTGAAATATTTTCTGCTTGAGTTTCTCTGTGCCGTCAAAGTAATTCTTGCGTCCGAAGTAGCGGCGGTAGTGGCACAACCCCATATAATCGCACTTTAAATTCTTCCACGCCCAATAGAGCCCTGTCAATTCGCAATAGTTAGCATTTTGATCAGAGATATTATCGCCGGTGTTGTCGCCAATGCAGCCGTTATGCGGCTTATCTTTACAGCCGACGTGTATGGGCAGATAGACATCTTCCGTCGGCAGCCAATATTCTTTGTGAGTTGCAACCAATATTTTTAAATCCACATCAACCCCTGCCTTGATTAAACCCTGAAGGTGTTAAACACATCTAAAGCCCTGCGAATAATATCGTCCATATCATAGTAGCGATACTCGGCAAGGCGTCCGACAGCCGTCAAATTGTCAATTTTGTTGACTTCAGCGGCATACTGCTCATAACGCTTTTGATTCTCCTCAGTGAAGATGGGATAGTAAGGAGTATTCTGACCGCGAACATAATCTTGCGGATATTCTTTGAGGATAGTCGTCGAAGTTGAATTGATCGGGTGAATTTTTTTAAATTCGGTTATGCGGGTGAAGTCGTAGTTGTTGGGATAGTTGACTGTAGCGGCGGGCTGGTAGCTTTCGACGTTGACCGTCCTGAACTTCATATCAACACTTCTGTAAGGCAGAGCACCAAACTTTTCGTTGAAGAGATCATCAAGCTGACCGGTATAAATAACCTGCCCGTCAAAAGGTTGATCGAGGAAGTAGATTTTATTGTCTTCGACTTTCATCACATCGTTGAACTTGGTGTTGAGCAGCAGTTTGATATTCTTGTGGTTGAGCATTTTGCGGAAGACCTCGGTATAACCCTTGAGAGGCACCGCTTGGAATCTGTCATTGAAATATCTGTCATCACGCCCGACAAAGACCGGCACTCTTGCAGTCACCGCACCCTCAATATTTTCCGGCGAAAGTCCCCACTGTTTCTCCGTGTAATGCAGGAAAATCTTTTCGTAGATGTAGTCGGCGAGATAGCGCAAGTCCTTATCCGTTGACTGTTTGAGCTTGAGGATAGGAACTTTTGTATTGAAGTCGTAACGATTAAGCAGAGCAGCCTCCAACTTCTCAGCAAGAGGCAGCGGAAAGAGCTTATGCAGGGTGTTGAGGTTGAAGGGCAGAGGCACGATCTGACCGTCAATCATCGCCTCAACGTGATGATGATAAACATGCCAATCAGTGAACTGCGACAAATACTTCCAAACTTCCTCATCATCAGTGTGGAACAGGTGAGGGCCGTATTTGTGAATCAAAATCCCATTGTTGTCACGCTCATCATAGCAGTTGCCGCCAATGTGCTGACGACGCTCAATGAGCAGGACTGATTTATTTTGCTGTGTGGCGAATCTCTCCGCCAGCACCGCACCGGCGAATCCGGCACCGATTATAATTACATCAAACATTATCATCACTCCAATCCTTTGTTTTCATGCAATCTGTTACCAATAGTTGAAGATTTATCCGAGTGTTCCAGGTAATACTTTTCATCTTTTGGCAGATTGTCATAGTCAAAATACCACGGCAGATGCCTCGCCATCAAATCTCCAAGAGTTCGCATTGAGAATCTCAAATTATAATGGCGGCAGTTGACATAGAGGGCAAAAGTTGTATCAACCTGAATGTAATAGAGATCTTTGGCAACATCAGTATAGTCATAGTAGTGCTGCTCAATCTCCTGCCAATGTTCCTTGTCGTAGAAAGTAATGTCATCATAGACCATACCCAGCCCGACTTTTTTTATAAATGGAGCTTTTTTGAGAATTTTTAATAAATGCTGTACAACATTCTTTGGGCAGGTATCAATGGGAACGAGATCGGGATCAGTGTAAACATAGGGGGTGTCAATATTCATAGCCTCAAGTATTCCGCTCAACCAGATTGATTTAAATCCGAGATTATGGTCAAAGATAATAATCCTGACGCGCTTGTCGCCTTTAAATGACTTATAATATTCCATGAGCGGCGGATAGGTCGAGTTGTTGTCGAGGATTATGATATTTGTATAACCGGCGTTGAGGAGCCAGTCAATCTGCTGTTGCATAACACCGACACGATCGCGGGCGTTGATAAATATGGGAATATTGAAACAAGCCGCCTCATCATTCTCATCAACATTCAGCAGAGATTTTTCATTAATATACCTGTGCAAATCACTCAATCCGTCTAAATTGTTGGTATTTATGACTTCATTGACTATAGCCAGGTTATCGGCAGCGTCCGTGAAAGACTTCTTCATTTTAAGACATTCCTCGTAAGCAACCTTAGCCATAGGAAAATTTTTTTCATAGGTGAAAGTGTTGCCGAGATAGAAAAGAGCCATTTCATCGCTGTCCTGCCACTTTTGCTGACGAAACGTCAAATAAATCTTCCAATTTTCTTCAGCCTTAGGATAATCTTCAGCCTCATAATAAGCCATACCCATGATATAGTAGAGGTGAAACATCATATTTGCAAGATTTGGAGAGATTTTCAGAATGGCTTCAATATATTTTACGGCGGCCTTCCCATTGTGTTTTGAAAGTTCCATAAGTATGACATAGCTGTAGGCGTCGACATGCTTATAAAATTCCATGAACTCAGGAGGGACAGGTTGACCGTTTTTGAGGAAATTTTCGTGCATTTGAAATATCTCGACCATCAAATCAGCAAAGCCGCGCATATCATATGAGGAACGAAGAGCATTAAATTTTTTCTGAAGTTTTTTTATGTTTAATTTTATTTTCATAATTTACCTGCTAAATTCTTGAGCAGATTTCTTTAGTGGCTTGTTCGGTGCCTATCTTCTTGAAACCGTCCGAGTAAATATCAGCAGTTCTGAAACCATCTGCGAGAGTTTTGTCAATAGCCGCTTCTATTGCCTTAGCCGCCTCTTCAGCTTTGAGACTGTACCTCAAGAGCATTGCCGCTGAAAGAATCGTTCCCATTGGGTTAGCTATACCTTGACCTGCAATGTCCGGCGCACTACCATGAATTGGTTCATAGAGGCTGGTGAGTTCGCCTATTGAGGCAGAAGGCATGAGACCGATTGACCCGCCGATGACAGCCGCCTCATCACTCAAAATATCCCCGAAGAGGTTGCCCGTCACGATAACGTCAAACTGCTTGGGATTGACACAGAGCTGCATTGCACAGTTGTCAACGTAAAGATGATTGAGTTCGACGCCGGTGAAATTTTCGGCGACTTTTGTGACAGTACGACGCCAGAGTCTTGAAGTAGCCAAAACATTAGCCTTGTCAACTGAAGTCAGTTTACCACGCCTGATCTTAGCCGTCTCAAAGGCAAGTTTAGTTATGCGCTCAACTTCCGGCACCGAGTAATTCTCTAAATCCCACGCTCTCTCACTGCCGTCTTTGATTTCAGATTCGCAGCGATCGCCAAAGTAAATACCACCGACGAGCTCACGAACAATCACCAAATCAACACCTTTGACAAGTTCCGGCTTGAGAGGTGAGTTGCCAACGAGAGAATCAACCACTTTGACAGGTCTGAGATTGGCATAAAGACCGAGACCCTTGCGAAGTCCGAGAATTGCACGCTCCGGCCTAAGTTCAGCTTTAACATTATCCCATTTATTGCCGCCGACAGCTCCGAAGAGAACGGCGTCAGCCTTCTTGCAAGCCTCAAGCGTCTCATCAGGCAGAGGTACACCAAATTTATCATAGGCAGTGCCGCCGGCATCGTGATACTCATATTCAAGATTGAGATTGAATTTTTTGTCGACTGTCTTTAAAACCTCGACAGCACTGTCTGTTATCTCCTTGCCTATTCCATCACCGGGAATTACAACAATTTTACTCATTAAATCGCCCTCCGATATATAGATTGAATCAATAATAATTCAATTTATATAATTTTCAAACAAATATTTTTCTATGCTGATTTGATTCTTCAAAAAAAAAAAATCTCCTGCATTTAAGGCAAGGAGTTCCTTTTACTAATTTAGGTTATAATAACTCGATTCTCTATAGCTTTAGCGATTGTCAAGCTGTCTGTACTGGAAAAGTCTGTACCGAGCGGCAGACCGCGTGCAAGTTTTGTGACTTTAATTCCCGCCGGACTCAACAGACGAGAAATAAACAACGCCGTGGCGTCACCCTCGACAGTCGGCTCAAATGCAATGATAACTTCATTGACATTGGTTTTGGTTAGCCGCTGGACAAGTTCACGAAGTCTGATATTTTCCTGCGTAATACCTGCGAGCGGTGAGATAAGCCCATTTGTAACGTGGTACTTGCCTTTGTAAAAACCTGCGCGCTCAATCGCATCTAAATCCTTGGCATCTTTGACAACACAAATGGTTGAATCGTCACGCTCATTGGAAGCGCAAATATCGCAAATATCTTTGTTGCTGTCAATGGTATTGAAACAGATTGAACATTCCTTGGTACTCGTTTTTATATTGCGGATAGTATCGGCAAGGTGCTTGACTTCTGCGTCCTTCATATTGACGATATGATAAGCTAATCGCGTTGCTGTCTTGTAACCAACCCCGGGCAGCTTGGTGAGGGATTCCACCAACGCTGTCATTGCCTTTGAACTCATTTTACTTACCGAAGAGCCCTGAAAGTCCGGGGATATTATCAAGCGAGGGCATTGCCATAGAATTCATCTTATCAGTGATTTTCTTCTCAATTTCGGCATTGGCAGAGTTGATTGCACTGACAATGAGGTCTTGGATAACTTCAACATCACCGTCTTTGATGAGCTCAGGGTCAATTTTGATTTCTTTGACATTCTTTTCACCGTCGACAGTTGCGGTGACCATATTGCCGCCGACGCTTGCCGTCGCAGTCTCTGCCTTGAGTTTTTCCTTGCTGTCCTCCAGAGACTTTTGCAGTTCTTGAGCTTTTTTGAGAAGTTCATTCATATTAATTTTAGGTGGATGTGCCATTGATCATTTCTCCTTAGTTTTAATTTTCTATAATTAATCATTATATAAAAGTCTTACATCATTTTTGTCGACATTAAAAAATTTCATTATATTAAATAAATATTCTTTGTCCGGCTCCGCCATCTTACCAAAAATATCATTTTTCTTAAAGCTATCATTTGACAAGTTTTCATCATTGAAAAGTTGGAATTTAATATAATTTCCCAGATATTTTTCAGACAGCAATTCTAATTTTTCAATATATCCTTGGAACATTGCGGAAACTGTACTACCGGCAAACTCCAGAAAAAAAGTTTCCGATTTGTATTTTACCACTTTTGCGAGTTTAAGACAATTAAATATTTCAATTTCTCCATTTTGTTCGAGTTTTTTTAGAATGAAATTAAATATATCTTCTCCTGTATCTTCGGATTGATTCTCCATTTCCTCAAAATCAGGATTGCTGCCGGTGAAGTTTTCCGACTCAGATATTTCCGGCTCAAAGATTGCCTCTTCTTGATTTTTAGACTCATTCAGACTATCCATAGAGTCGCTGTCAAATTCCGAAAAAACAGAATAACCTTCATTTTGAGAATCAGCCAGACTATCCATATAATCGTTATCTATTTCTGCAAAAACGGGATCAACTTCTTCGGTATAATTTCCGTCGTCAAGATCCGTCGTCAAGATCACCTGCTGCGTCACTTTGATTTTTTTTGGAAGTCTTGAAATCCTTGATATTTACTACTTTATCTTTGATATTAGGCTTGGGACTGTTTTCTGATTCTCTGACAGGCGGAGAGTAAGTCTCCTCAAATGAATAATCTTTCGGCATTTCATAGACGGGAATTGAAACGGGATTAGAGGCGAATTTAAAGAGTGCAGTTTCAAGTATAACCTCAGGAATACCGGAACCCTGCATTTCAATTACAGATTTCCGCAGCTGATCAATCATTTCGTTGTATACAGCCAACTCAGCAGATCGACTGTCCTTTATATCAGATACAATATCTCGAAGCCTTGTGATGATTGATTCTGCAATAATGTTGGCAGTAAGACCGGATTTAAACGCCTTTGCCGTACTTTCGATTATTTGACGGCGATCTCTTGATTTGGCAGCCTCAACAATCTCATCAAGATCAGAATCAGAGACCAGACCCAAAGTATTATCAACAATGTCAACTGTCAACAAGTCCGAATCAGTCATAGAGTAGCATTGATCAAAGAGAGTCAAGGCATCACGCATCGAACCCTTGGCAAGGCGTGCAATCTTTCTGACAGCGGCCTCCTCAAGCGAGAAATTCAAGTCTTTAGCGAGATTTAAAATGTGATTTGCAATTACATCTTGAGGAATGAGCTTGAAGTTTAAAATTTGACAACGTGAGCGAATGGTTTGCGGCACTTTGTTAAATTCCGTCGTGGCAAGGAAGAAGACGACATTGGGCGGCGGCTCCTCTATGAGTTTCAAAATGGAATTGACTGCCTCAAATGACAACATATGCACTTCATCAATGATAAAGGTTTTAAAGCGGGATTGCAAGGGTGCAAGGTAAGCTGTCGACAGCAGTCGGCTTACATCTTCAACGGAACGATTGGAGGCAGCATCAAATTCTATATTGTCCGGCGAACTTTTGAACGAGCGGCAGGCCTCACATTCATTGCACGGAATCACGTCATTGGGCAAAATTTTTTTATTTTCGTTAGCCTCGTGTACAGTATCACAATTTATAGCTCTGGCAAGGATTCTGGCAGTTGAAGTCTTGCCTGTGCCGCGAGTACCGACAAGCAAATAGGCGTGTGAAAGCCGATCCTGATTCAAAGCACGTGCCAAAGAATTGCTTATATGTTCCTGCCCGACGAGTTGAGCAAGATTTTTTGGACGTGCACGGGTGTATAATGCCTCATAAGCCATAACAATGCCTCTTTCTTGTTGATTATTTCCTATACAAAAATTTCAGCTATCAATGCAAAGGATTAGCCTTGAGCCGAAACAAGCGGTGTTGCAAGAAACTCTCGTTGCTGCACATGCCCTGGCGAGATTGCCAACTCCTTATATTGTTCGGAAAAACCAGTCCTCTGCATTCATAGCTGAAACAACTCAAAATCATAATGCAGACCTTTAACAAACAAATGGCGGAGAGTGAGGGATTCGAACCCTCGAGACGCTATCAACGTCTACACGATTTCCAGTCGTGCTCCTTCGACCAACTCGGACAACTCTCCGTAAGACTTTACAAGTATACCAACTAATGTGAAGTCTGTCAAGTGTTTTTTTATAATCTGTATAATATCTCCAAATGATGAGAAAGTACAATTTTTTAGCGGATGACAGACAAGAAACGCTTGACGGCATCTTTCCAATCAGGCAAACGTTTAAATCCTGCACTGTCGAGTTTTTGTTTACTCAGTCTTGAATTTTTGGGTCTTATTGCCTTAGTGGGGTATTCAGTTGAAGGCACAGGTATAACTTCCGTCTTAGCACCGGCTTGACGGAATATTTCTGCGGCGAACTCCGCCCAAGAGCAGAAACCTTCATTTGTCGCGTGATAGATACCATATTTGTCAGTCTGCACCATATCAACGAGAAGAGGCGCAACGTCGGCGGTGTAAGTCGGTGAACCGATCTGATCATTCACAACCGTCAGCTTGTCCTTAGTCTCGCTCAATCGCAGCATTGTCTTGACAAAATTCTTGCCGTTGACACCAAACACCCAGCTAATCCTCACAATGAAATATTTATCTAAATTTTTGATAACCGCCTCTTCACCTGCGAGCTTGGAACGACCATAGGCGTTGGGCGGATCTTTTGGATCATCGACTTCGTAAGGCATATCACCTGTACCAGGGAATACATAGTCAGTGCTTATGTAAATCATCTTGGCGTCAATATCCTTGCAAGTTTGGGCTATAACCTCAGTGGCGCGGCCGTTGATCTGCAGTGCCGTTTCTGCCTCATCTTCTGCCTTGTCGACGGCAGTATAGGCGGCACAATGAATGACAGCATCGGGCTTGTGAAATTTGATAAAATTTTCAATGGCGGCATCATCTGTGAGATCAAAATCTCTCCGAGCAGCACCAACAGCCTCAATATTTCTTCTCTGCAGTTCAGCCATAACATCAAAACCGAGCTGTCCCGTTATACCTGTAACTAATATTTTCACGAAAGATACTCCTTTTCACTAAATCGGATCCTTGCAGAAATTGATAAAAGCCTGAGCAGCTTTAGAAACGTAGCGATCTTTTTTCCAAGCCAGCCCAATATCAACAAAGATAGGCTCCTCCAGCGGCACAGCACGCAAGTCAGAATTATCTTCTGCAATGAAATCCAGCAGAAAGGCTATTCCGACGCCATGAGCTACCAATCCCTTGATAGTGGTAATTTGACTGGACTCAAGGACAATATTCGGCTTAACATTGATCGCGTGGAATCTATCCTGAACGATCTGCCTAAGGTAAGAGCCTTGTTTCATAACAATGAGATTAGCATCAGCTATATCTTCATTTGTGATTTTATTTTTCTTGGCGAGTGAAGAGGCCGCAGGAACACAAGCAACCAGCTGAGAGCGAGTCATCGGCAGAATATTAAGAGAAGGCGAAGCGTCCGAAGTAATCACTATTCCGAAATCCAATTCATCACGATCAAGCATTTCACGAATGGCAATGGATCCCTCTTCAAATAAAAGGACATCAAGAGAAGGATGCCTTGTTTGAAAGCCAGAAAAGATTTTTGGAAAAAGAAACGCACCCATCATCGAAGGAATACCGATCTTTATTACACCCTTTTGAAGCTGCTTGAAATCATTTACTTCAGCAACTGCATCATTTAAACAACGAAGAGCAGTATTGACACGTTCCAAGAATACTGCACCTTCCGGCGTGAGAGAGAGTTGCTTTTGACTACGATCAAATAATTGAATCCCCAATTCCGCCTCAAGTTTTTTTATTGCCACGGTAATATTTGGCTGTGAAACCCTCAGCCGCTTTGCCGCACGTGTGATATTTTTGAGGCGGCTTGCCATCTGGAAATATTCTAATTGCCTGAGTTCCATATCAACACTTCCTTCTTTAATAATTAAAATCTATTGTCACTATTGTACACCGAAAACTTTTTTTGTGCAATAAGCAGGAAAACTTTTATTTATGCTGAATGATATTTTCAAGAGTAAATGTTTATGGAGGTGTGTGTATTGAAATATAAAAGAATAGTATTAAAATTAAGCGGAGAATCATTGGCAGGAGATCGCACCTACGGTATAAACCCAGAAGTGGTCGAAGAGCTGGCAAAACAAATCAAAAAAATACATGACGAAAAACTTGAAGTGGCAATCGTTGTGGGCGGCGGAAACATTTGGCGAGGATTGAGCGGAAGTGCCAAAGGTATGGATCGTGCCTCAGCGGACTACATGGGAATGTTGGCTACTGTTATGAACGCCTTGGCACTGCAGGACTCTCTTGAGAAGATGGGAGTTTTTACGAGAGTTCAGACGGCTATTGAAATGCGTGAGGTTGCGGAGCCTTACATCAGAAGAAGGGCAGTCCGTCATCTCGAAAAGGGCAGAGTTGTGATATTCGGAGCCGGAACAGGCAACCCTTACTTCTCCACTGATACTACTGCGGCACTTAGGGCAGCAGAAGTTGAGGCTGATGTCATACTCATGGCGAAGAAGGGTACTGACGGAATTTATGATAAAGACCCCAACAAGTGCAACGACGCGAAGAAGTTCGACAAGCTCTCCTACATTGAGATATTGAATCGCGGTTTGCATGTTATGGACTCAACCGCAACTTCACTTTGTATGGATAATGAGATCCCGCTTGTCGTGTTCAATATTGATAACTACGAAAACATCTACAAAGCGGCGATGGGTGAAGAGATCGGCACAACTGTAAGTTGACATAAAAATTTTTTGAAAGGCAGATGTAAATAATGATTGACGACATAATGAAGTCTCAAGAAGAGAAAATGAAAAAGACCCTCGAAGGTCTCAAAAAAGATTATGGTTCGCTTAGAGCAGGAAGAGCGGCTCCTTCGCTCCTCGACAAAGTTATGGTCGATTATTATGGAACGCCGACACCTGTCAATCAGATGGCAAGCGTCACTGTCCCCGAAGCACGTATGATAATGATTAAGCCTTATGATAAGGGCACTCTGAAAGACATTGAAAAAGCCATTCAAAAGTCAGATTTGGGGCTTACTCCGAACTCCGACGGCACAACGATACGCCTTGCCATTCCTCAGCTCACTCAAGAGAGACGAAAGGAACTTGTGAAAGTTGTCAACAAAAAGGCCGAAGAGGCTAAAGTTGCAATGCGTAATATCCGCCGCGACGGCAATGAGGCAATCAAGAAAGCAGAGAAGAACAAGGAGATCACTGAGGACGATCGCAAAGAAGGTCAGGAGAAAATTCAAAAGATACTTGATAAGTATATTAAATTAATTGACAGCACCAGAGCCACAAAAGAAAAAGAGGTTATGGAAGTCTAAATTGATTGGAATGTTGAATTTATAATGAATTTAGATAAAAATCTATTGCCGCACCACGTCGGAATCATCATGGACGGCAACGGACGCTGGGCGCAAAATCAAGGTTTAATCAGAAGTGCCGGTCATTTGGCGGGTGTCAAAACTCTCAAAGAGATCATCAAAACAGCCGTGAATATTGAATTGGAAGCCTTAACCGTGTATGCCTTCTCAACCGAGAATTGGAACAGACCGCATACAGAGGTTGATTTTCTTATGCACCTCTTTAGCGAGTACCTTGAGAAAGAGAAACGCGAACTCAACGAGAAGAACGTCAAAATCCACTTCATCGGCAGGATTGATGAATTGCCTGAAAGTCTCATAAAACAAGCACGAGACGCTGAAAATATGATGATGAATAATACCGGGCTGAAATTCAATGTTGCGACAAATTACGGTGGACAAGATGAGATAGTCAGGGCAACTCAAAAAATTGCTCGTCAAGTTAATGAAGGCACTTTAAAAGTTGACGATATTGATGCTGATATTTTTGAGGCTGCACTGGATACCTGTGACAGTCCGCCCGTCGATTTAATGATCAGAACCGGCGGCGATCTCAGAGTCAGCAATTTTTTGTTGTGGCAGTCAGCTTATGCTGAATTTTGGTTTACTGAAACGCCATTCCCAAATTTTAAGCCGGAAGAGTTTTTGCAAGCTCTTTCCGACTTTGCTAAACGTGACAGACGTTTTGGAAGTATTAAGTAGTTCCTGAAATAGGTGGTATTATTGATAGTTAGAATAATAAGCGGAATCGTCGGAATAGCAATCGCCGCCATCGTGATCCAACTCGGAGGCTTGCCGTTTGCCGCCTTTGCCATTTTGCTCACATTGATCGGTTGGTATGAGTATTCCGCAATGATGAAGGCAAAAGGGCTTGATATAACCTTTATTCTTGGAGCTTTAACGCTGATATTGATGTTGTGCTGTGCTTGGCTCGGCAATACTGAGGAACTCTTGGCGGTGCTGACTATTGGTATGCTGCTGATTTTCTTGATGACGGTGATCTTGCACGGGTCAGTAAGACCAATAGACGCCTGTGCCTCAATCGCGGGCGTTCTGTATATAGGTTTGCCGTTTACACATTTGATACTTTTGAGATTCCTTGACGACGAAAGTCAGGCAATGCCTTTGGAGTCATTCACATCAACGGGATTATCTGCAGTGGGAAGTGCTCTTGAAAATTTGATGGCATTGAACTTCGACGCCGGCAGTGCAATGATCTGGCTGCTGTTCATCTGTACTTGGTCGAGTGATACTTTTGCTTATTTCGTCGGCGTGGCGATAGGTTCTCACAAACTCGCGAGTTCCATAAGTCCCAAAAAAACGGTTGAGGGCTTTATAGGTGGTGTACTCGGTACAATGGCTATGGCGGTCTTGATTGGTCATGTCGGTTTTGGCTTTCCGTTTGCAGAGATGGCAGTATTAGGTTTCATACTTGCGATAGTTGCTACGCTTGGCGATCTTGTCGAATCGGTAATAAAAAGGTTTGCGGGTGTCAAGGATTCGGGAATACTTCTGCCTGGTCATGGCGGAATGTTGGATAGATTCGACAGCATTTTTTTTACCGCACCGATCTTTTACTACTTCATCATAATAGTTGGATTAATTTGAACGCGTGGAGAGAGTCTTTTTATTTGGCTTTACCGGCAAATAGGAATATCAATACAGTGATAACAATTCCTGCAACACCATAGAGAGGTCCCTGCTCAACAAAAGCGTAAATCGTCAATATGATACAAAAGATTGTTGCAAAGAAAACCTGCTTGGCTGACTCTCTGCGATAGGCAAATGTCTGATAGTCGACGCCGGTCTCCTTCTCGAAACAGTCATAACAAATAACCTCACGCTGTCCTTGTTGATTCTTGTGAATCAATGCACCCTTTTCATCAAGTTTTTTGCCGCAGAGTGCGCATTTTAGTTTCATAATTTACTTCTCCAATAATTTTTCAATAATAAATTTAGCTGCTCTTTCACTTGCATGGCCGTCTTCGTGTACACCATACTTATCAAGGAAGGCTTGAACATTTTTCTTGTATTCAACTTCATCAAAATTTAATATTTGCTCTGACAATTCCTCATTTGTGGTTGAAATAGGAAATGGCAATGAATCATAATCAAGCAAAAGTTCGCGATCATCTCTTTCGTAAGTATCTTTATCTGGTGCATAAAGGAACACCGGTTTTAATACATATGCTTGTTCAAAAATTATACTTGAAAAATCAGAAATTAAAATATCGGAAGCTGCGACCAGTTCTTGACTATCATCATAATTGCTTACATCAATTACATATTTTGGATGATTAATGTACTTTGATTTCATCTTAACATTTGGATGTAGTCTAAGAAATATTTTCCATTTACCACTCCATTTTTGTTTTAACGACGTTAAAAGAATATTAAAGTCTAAATTTTGCCAATACACGAAATGTAGGTGCATAAATTAAAATTTTTTCATCAGGATTTAATTCAAAAATATTATAAACTTTTTCTTTGTATTTTTGAATTTGAAACATTGCATCACTTCTTGGTGAACCTAATCTTACAAAATTTCCTTTAAAGTCAAATCCTCTGCGAGAGGCATTCTCATCAAATTCGCTTCCACTAATTATATAATCCATAAGTTTACCACTTAATTTAAGCCTATCATTGTTTATACTTTTTGAAATATCCAAAGAAAATTTTTTTAATGTAATACTACCCCAATGTTTGGTTTGAATATATATTTGACCTTTACGCTTTAGAAAATATGAATAAATATGCGTATCGTAAACCCATATCTTGGCAGTTTCTACCTCGAATAAATATTGTTTCCATTTACCTGTATATACCGTCCTGACACCTTCTGGCACATCAACAGATATTTTATTAACTGCCCAAACTATATCCAAATTTTTATTTATCTTCAGTAATTGTTCGGTGATGTATTTTCCATGATCTGAATAATTTCCTAAACCGTAAAAAATAATCTTATTATTTTTTATAGGAAAAAGTTTTATACATTCTTTTACATAATTTTCCATATAGGTATCATGAGTATAAAAATTTAGATTTTTTTGTTTCATATTTTGTCTATAATTGTATTCTAAATTTAAAACGCTGAAATAACAATAAAAATTTATTTTATTTAAATAATCGGAAATTTCTTCATAATATTTTGAACTTAATATTAAGATAACTACTTCATCAGGATTATAATTATTTAATATTTCTTTTGAAGAAATTTTTATATCTTTTTTATTATTTATAATGTCTTCATCAAAGAAATCTGATAAATAATATCCTTGTTTTTCTTTATCATTATCAATAGCAGCAATTATAGGAAAAAATTTTTTGCACCTCATAAATACAAAATCTATCATTTCAGTAATATCATATAATATTAATTTCCTTTTATTAGTTGCATTACAAAAATCTTCCCAAGTTTTATCTATAATTATAGGATTTTTTGTTATGTGCATTCCTCTCGCAATAAAATTGTCTATACGATCCATATTAAACACCTAACTAAATATTATTTTTAACAAGCAATTCCATTATAAAGTTAGCCGCACGTTCACTAGCATGACCGTCCTCATGTACATCATACTTATCAAGAAATGCTTGAACATTTTTCTTGTATTCAACTTCATCAAAATTTAATATTTGCTCTGACAATTCCTCATTTGTGGTTGAAATTGAAAATGGTAGAGAATCGTAATTTAACAAAAGTCCTCTATCATTTTTTTGATATTCATCTTTGTCAGGTGCATATAAAAACACCGGTTTCATTACATATGCGGGTTCAAACATAATACTTGAATAATCCGAAATCATAACATCGGCTGCTGCAACAAGTTCTTGACTATCCTCATAATCACTGACATCTATTACATAATTAGGTTGTTTGATTTGTTTTGACTTAATTTTAACAGTCGGGTGTAGTCTAAGAAAGATTTTCCATTGTCCTTGCCAGCGTTTTTTTAAAGAATTAATCAGAATATTAAAATTTAAATCTTGCCATTTGAAATCGTGAAAGATTTTTTTTGCATCATGATTGCGAAAAGTTGGGGCATATATCAATATATGCTCATCTTTATTTATGTTGTAATGATTATAAATTTTCTCCTTATACTTTTCTTGATGAAATAACACATCACTTCTTGAAGAACCAAATCTCAAAAATTCACCGTTAAAGCCAAATCCGCTACGGCAAGATTCTTCATCAAATTCACTTCCGCTTATGATATAATCTATCAATTCGCCATTTAACTTCAATAA
>CAJODU010000022.1:424-20493 GCA_905233325.1 uncultured Selenomonadaceae bacterium | reverse complement strand
AATCCTTTTTATAATTATGGTGCAATGTTACCAGCACTTCCGGGTTGGTCTGTAGGTACAGCACTCGGTATTATAGCCGGAAATATATTGCCGTTGTCTGCAGTGAGTGCTTTAAGTGTAGCACTTTATGGAATGTTTTTAGCCGTTATCATTCCTCAAGCCAAAAAGGAACATATTATCGCCATAGTAATCGCCATTAGTTTTTCGTTAAGTTTGGTAACTTCTATCTTATTTGAAAATATTTCAGCAGGAAGCAGAATAATCATACTAACCATATTAATCTCTGGAATTGCTGCCGTTGTTTGTCCAATTGATAAAAAAGATTAATACGAGGTGAAGGACAAATGTCACACGAAATATATATGTATATCGCTATTATGAGCATCGTAACATTGGCAATCCGTATACTTCCGCTCACTTTAATTAGAAGTGAAATAAAAAATCCTTTTTTTAGATCATTCTTGCATTATGTACCTTATGTAACGTTAGCTGTTATGGCTTTTCCAGCAATTTTATACTCTACACAATCAATAATTTCAGGTGGTCTCGCATTTATAATTGGTATTATATCTTCTTGGTTTGGAGCAAGTCTGTTTAAAGTGGCTGTATTTTGTTGTGTAACGGTATTTATAAGTGAGTTATTTTTATAATGTAATTAGTAAAAACAAGCATAGCAATATAGATATTTTATTTTTTCTTTTTTACTCGCAACAATGAAGATTTTGTAATATCATTCAAAAGTTCAGGATTTTCAAAACGATTTCCAAGAATTTTTATTTGCCATTTGCGAAAATCCGATAAAAATTTGGGAATTTTTTCTTTTCCTATACGAATAACAAATGCTCCATGAAAAAAATCAACTACTCCCAATCTACCATCCTCTAATGAAATAATATCATCTTCATAGATTTCAGTTCCATCACGATCAAAAAAACCGGTAAATTGTCCTATCGTTTTTGAATCTACACGATAACCTTCATAGCCATTTTCATACACAAAAATATGAGCTTGTGGGCCGGGATCTCCATATGTACCTCGTTTCAAAAAAAATCCATAAATCCATACTTGCTTAATTTCTCCACTGAAAATTTGGAAAGTTTTTAAACCACGAAATTTTATTTCTCTTTCTGCCATTTTAAGCACCTCACTTATTTAAATATGGTTTGAAAACGTTTCAAATATTTTCATTTATGAAATCAAAGATAGAAAAAACCTTAATTCCATTATAATCAGTAATGGCTGGTGTCTCCATTGATATTATTATTTTATCGTATTGATCATTAATACGTTGGAGAGGATAAAGAATTTTGCGAATTCCTGTTTTATTGTCTAATTTGTAAACAACTTGAATATAAACTGGTTTATTATTTTTAAATGCTACAAAATTGACATTTGATTTACCTATTTTTCCAATATACACTTTATAACCACGTCTCAGAAGTTCCATACATACGATGTTTTCTAAGACTACTTGGATATTGTCATCAGCAAAATTCAAAAGCAAACTGCGAATACCAAGATCAGCACAATAAACTTTTTCTGAACCATTAATAATGGCTTGCGTTTTTATATCATATCTGGAAATCCTATAAAATAATCCCGCATCATTTATCATTTGCAAATAATTATCCATAGTATAAATAGTTGTGGATTGACCTATATTTTCAAGGTATAATTCCATAATTTTAGGTGTAATGGGATTTCCTGTATTTATAGCTAAAAATTTGTTAATAGAATTCAACAAAGAAACGTCACGAACACCATTTATAGAAATTATATCTTTATTAAGTATAGTATGGTACATCCCCAAAAGTAACGTAGGAATAATTTCTAATTTTTCTTGTAATTTAGTAACAATAGGCAAACCACCATACTTAAGATATTGATAAAATTTAATATTTGATTCTTCATCTTTTTTGTCGGGAATAGCATTTAAATATTCATTAAACGACAATGGATACATCTGAATAAGTTCATAGTTGTCAGATAAAAGATTTAAAAAATCTTCAGATAATATTTTGAAATTGGAACTAGCAATATAAATATCTACAGGTGAACCTACAAAAAAAGCATTAATGGCTTTTTCCCAACCTTTAACACGCTGAATTTCATCTAAAAGTAAATAGGCTTGTTCCATATAAATAATTTTTTCATTTACAAATTCGTACAATTTCTGAAAATCAGTTATTTCTTCATTTTCTTCAAAATTTATGTATATAATTTCTTCTGAAGGTACTCCACTATTCTTTAAAGTGTCGGCGAACATTAACAAAAGTGTTGTTTTTCCTATTCCTCGCATACCAGTAATTATTTTTATAGAAAAATTATCTTTAAAGTTGATTAATTTTTCTAAGTACATTGCATTATCCAACATAATCACCACACTCTTAACTTATTTACTTATATACTACATCATTTTCTTGTTTTTTGCAAGTATAGAAGGAAAATTTAAATTTATATCGAATGAACTAGGCAGAGAATTAGCAAGAAAGATCAAGAAGGGGGCAAGTTTTATGTTGTATACTTTACAAAATGACAGACTTAAGATAGCCGTTAATGATTACGGTGCAGAACTTAAGTCCATCATTGGTATTTCGGACAATACGGAATATCTTTTTGATGGTGATCCAAAATGGTGGAAATATACTTCACCCGTTTTGTTCCCGATTGTAGGCAAGTTGGTAGATGGGAAATATCGGTTCAATGGTAAAGAATATAATCTTCCGGGGCATGGATTTGGGAGAATTTCTGAATATAAATGCATTCGTAAAGAAGTAGATGAACTTGTCTTTGCTCTTGATTGGAATAATGAAACTTTGAAAAATTATCCCTTTAAATTCCGTTTGGAAATTGCATATATTTTGAGAGAAAATCGAGTCGAAGTAATGTGGACTGTCAAAAATGAAGATGACAAAATTATGTACTTTTCTATAGGTGCACATCCTGCATTGAAATGTCCGATTGCAGATGGTGAAAAATTCGAGGATTGCTATTTGAAATTTAACGTTGCAGAAAAATGTTCGCGTATACCAATTGATATGAAAAGTGGAGCTCTTACTCACGACCGTATTCCAACAATTGAAGGCAGAGTATTAGAATTAAATTACGATCTTTTTAAAAATGATGCTCTGGTTTTTGATGACTTAAAGTCTGACGAAATTTCTATTTGTTCACACAAAAGTAAAAAATCTATCACTCTTAAAGCAAAGGGTTTTCCTTTTTGGGGAATTTGGACACCGGATAAAGGCGGTGCTCCCTTCCTTTGTATCGAACCTTGGCACGGTCATGCAGACTTCATCGATTTTCAAGGAGATTTAAAGGATAAGGACGGAATTTATTCTTTAGTGTCAGGGGAATCTTTTGATGCCGGTTATGCTTTCATAATTCACGAATAATTAATAATGATTAAGAGAAGAGTCTGTCTAATATCTAGAAATGTCGCACAATAGAGTGATAAAAATTTTCAGTGAGAAATTTCAAAAATTTGATTGTAGCGTAGATTATAGCAAGTTACTCAAAAGTTTTTAGACAGACTCTTTGATTTATTTGTCAAGGAGATGAGTGCTTACAATGAAATATCAAATTTTATATCCGGAAGCATTTCCTATTGTAGAATGTAATCTTGATAAGGGTGAACGACTTAAAGCTGAATCTGATGCAATGATAGCTATGGACGCGAACATTGATGTTGAAGGTAAAATGCCTGACGGAGGAGTGGGCGGTATTCTCAAGGGTCTTGCCCGAAAATTCCTTGCTGGTGAAAGTTTCTTCTTTCAAGAACTTGTAGCTAAACGCGGTTCCGGCAAAGTTTTATTTGGTCATGCTCTGCCGGGCGGAATTATGGACGTTGAACTTGACGGCTCTTATGGCCTGATGGTGCAAAAAAATGGATTTTTAGCCGGAACGCAAAACATCAACGTTGATACAAAGATGCAAGATATATCAAAAGGTTTTCTTTCCGGTGAAGGTTTCTTTATCCTTCACATCAATGGCAGCGGTACAGTATTTATCAGCAGCTATGGCGTTATTCACCCGATTAATTTGGAGGCAGGTCAAGAAATTATTGTAGATAACGGTCATCTGGTTGCTTGGCCGGATTATATGCAATACAATATTGAGAAAGCCTCAAGCGGTTGGGTATCCAGTTTTACTTCAGGTGAAGGCATTGTCTGCAGATTCAGAGGTCCCGGTGTAGTTCTTATACAGACCAGAAATCCAAGCAGTTTTGGTGATTGGATTCGTTCGTTCATACCTTCAGGAGGCTCTTCCGGCGGTGCTAGTTCTTTCTTTGGCAATGATGATTAAATTGAGGTGTTTTTTTTGTCTGAATTTATCTATCGCAAGCCCAACTTTGGCGATATTGAGGATATTTTTAATTTGATTAATGATTATGCGGCGGAAGGTGTGATGCTTTCTAAATCCAGGAGTACACTCTATGAGACAATTCGTGAAATGATAGTCGCTGTTGATGAAAATGATAAAGTTATCGGTGTAGGTGCATTGCATGTGACTTGGAATGAGATGGCCGAAGTGCGATCGATGGCTGTTAATCGTGAGTTCACACGTCACGGAATAGGTGCGGAAATTGTAAAACGTCTTATTGAAGAAGGTAAATCCTTTGGTGTTAAACAATTTTTCACTTTAACTTATAAGCCGGGATTTTTTCAAACTCTAGGCTTTCATACTGTCACGAAAGATGAATTGCCTCATAAGATTTGGAAAGAATGTATTGATTGCCCAAAATTTCCCAATTGTGATGAGATTGCTATGATTTTGTGATTTTACTACAAAATTGTTGACAATTTCAAATAAAAAGAGTATTATATAAACATAGTAGTTATATATGTTTTGTTATTAATTGGAGGTAAGTTATGGGTAAAATTTATCATAGTGTAACTGAATTGATTGGCAGTACACCACTTTTGGAAGCTAAAAATTTTATTACTGAGAATGAACTTCAAGCAACAATTCTTGTAAAATTGGAATATTTTAATCCTGCCGGTTCTGTAAAAGATCGTATAGCAAAGGCAATGATTGAAAAAGCTGAGAAGGAAGGTAAACTCAAAAAAGGTTCGGTAATAATAGAGCCAACGAGTGGTAACACAGGAATAGGACTTGCCAGTGTTGCCGCTGCGAGAGGGTATCGTGCTATTCTCACAATGCCTGAGACTATGAGCATTGAGCGTCGCAATCTTCTCAAGGCTTATGGTGCTGAGATTGTCCTAACCGACGGTGCTAAAGGTATGAAAGGTGCCATTGCAAAAGCTGAGGAACTTGCTAAACAAACGCCTAATTCTTATATTCCTTCGCAATTTACAAATCCGGCTAATCCTGCCATTCATGAGGCAACAACCGGCCCTGAGATTTGGAATGATGCTAAGGGCAAAGTGGATGCCTTTATAGCAGGTGTTGGTACAGGCGGAACTTTAACTGGAGTTGGTCACTATCTCAAAAAGCAAAATTCTAATATTAAAATAGTTGCGGTTGAGCCAAAGACCTCGCCTGTCCTATCTCAAGGTACATCCGGTCCTCATAAAATTCAAGGTATAGGTGCAGGTTTCGTTCCTGAAACTCTTGATACGACTGTTTATGATGAAGTTTTGCCGGTTAGCAATGAAGATGCTTTTAAATATGGTCGTCAATTCTCAAGAACTGAGGGTATATTGATCGGTATTTCTTCGGGTGCAGCACTTGCAGCGGCAGTTCAAATTGCTAATCGAGTGGAATTTAAAGGCAAAAATATTGTTGTATTGCTTCCTGATACCGGTGATCGTTATCTTTCAACGGAACTTTTCTCTTAAAGTTTGTTTAATCTAAATGGGCGAAAAATCCCCCTCTTCTATAAGTGGTGAGAGTTTTCACATAAAAAACGCTTGCAAGACAGGCGTTTTTTTGATACAGTAATAAGCGAACTGAAAAAATCAATCAAATTTAGGGGTGAAGAAATGGCAAACAAAGTCTATGCCACGCCAGCGGCAAGGCCACTATGATAACTCAGCTTATGAGTATGGGCGTCCACTACATTCCGACTATCACGACAAAATATTTTGATGATCGTTACGCCTACAAGCGCAAACTCTACCACACAATCAAGCCCAACGAGTTCAAGCCCGTCGATTATATCGTCCAGGCCGAATATCAGGGCAACAAATATGGTCTGCGTAAAGCCGATGTCCTTGAATCATATCAAAAGCACAAAGTCAGTATTATGATTATGATTGATATTGAGGGTATCAAGCAGTTGTCTAAATTCATCAATCAAAACCTCATTACTGTTTCATTGATGATTGATGACGTCGTCTTTGTCGATAGAATGTTGCGTGCCGGCTGTACTAACGACGAGATTAAGTACTTCGTCGAATATGCCGACCAAAATAACGAATTTGACAATTACAAGATCACTGATTTTGTCGTCAAGAACACCAGCACACCGCGTGCCGCCCTTGAGCAGATACTTGCAATTATGGGTCTTGTGACTCTTGTTCCTCAAAAAGAATTTGATCAGTTAGTTAAGTAATCTATATATGCAGCGCGATTTCAATTTTGAGAAAGTCGCGCTTTTTAATTGATTAAAGAAGGAAAACGACTTGCAAAGTAGAATTTAAAAGGCGAGGTGATAGAATGTACAAAACTTACAAAAAAATTAGTCAAATAGAAGTGACTGAAATTAATGGCAGTATTATTGAATATGAACACGAAAAGACAGGTGCTAAAGTAATTTATATAAAGACGGACGACGACAACAAGGTTTTTATGATTGCCTTCAAGACGCCCCCGATTGATGATACCGGCGTTTCTCACATTATGGAGCACTCTGTCCTCTGCGGTTCAAAGAAGTATCCACTTAAAGATCCTTTTGTCGAGCTTGCCAAGGGATCTCTCAATACCTTCCTCAACGCTATGACTTACCCCGACAAGACTGTCTATCCCGTTGCAAGTCGCAACGACAAGGATTTTAAAAATTTGACAGACGTTTATCTTGACGCCGTCTTCAATCCGCTCATCTATGCTGACGAGGGTATTTTCAAGCAAGAGGGCTGGCACCGTGAAGGTGATGGTATCAGCGGCGTTGTCTACAATGAGATGAAGGGTGCACTCTCAACGCCGGAGGCTAAACTTGAGAATGTTTTAATGCGTGCCTTGTTTCCCGATACTTGCTACAAGTATGAGTCCGGCGGCGATCCCAAGTCCATTCCGAACTTGACTTACAAGATGTTTATTGACTTTCACAAAAAACATTATCACCCTTCAAATTCAATAATCTACATTTATGGTGATATTGATATTGATGAACGCCTTGAATATTTGGACAGAGAGTATTTGTCAAAATATGATCGCATTGAGGTTGATACCGATATAGCCGTTCAAAAGCCTTTTACCGAATTAGTCAAGACAGAAGGCACCTATCCTGTCAGTGAAGGCGAAGATACCTCGCAGAAGACTTTCCTTTCACTGAATTGGTTGATTGACGACGATAAATACAAGGATTTCGGTAAAAAATACAATATTACTGACGAAGACGCTGCACAGAGGGCATTTCTCTTATCATTGAGGGTACTCTTGAAGGCGATTGTCGAGAGTGAGGCTGCCCCTCTGAGAAAGGCTATCATTGAGGCGGGTTTGGGCAAGGACGTCGATTTGGATTTTGAGTTGGACTTAAGGCAGCCCATTGTTGGCATAACCGTCAATGGTGCTGACGCTGAATCTGCTGATAAATTCGTTGAAGTTGTCACCTCCAAATACAAAGAACTTGCAAAAGGTCTTGACAAGACTCAGTTGAAAGCGGCTCTCAATACCATTGAATTTGCTCTCCGTGAGTCTGATTTCGGTGCCACACCCAAAGGCTTAATCTACGGCTTGACGCTGCTCAGAACTAAACTTTACGGCGGTGCAAGTGATACTTTATTGAGATATGAGGACGCTCTTACTCTCATCAAGTCCGAACTCTCCAATGATTTCTTTGAATCTTTGATTGACACCTGTTTCCTGTCGAATCACCACATTGTCAACGCAATACTCAAGCCGAAAGTTGAGACAACCGAGACAGCCGAGGCAGAATCCCTCAATCTTCCTTCAGAATCTGCCGACGAATCTGCTCAAGAATCACCTTCTCCTTATACCGATAACCTTGAGGTATTACCATTACTGCAGCTTGAGGACATCAAGAAGGAGACGGACGTACTTCCGACTAAGTTCAGAGACCTCGACGGCGTCAGAATAGTACATTCAAACATTCAGACTAATGGTATCATCTATCTTAGAATGTATCTTGACGCCTCAAAAGTTCCTCAAAAACTTCAGCACACTGCCTATCTTCTTGTTGAGCTGCTTGGGCGTGTTGATACCAAAGATCATTCCTATGAAGACCTTGCCAATGAGATAAACTTGAACCTCGGCGGGCTGGGAATGAATTTGAATGCCTACGCTAAGGCCGGCAAAGCTGATTCTTTTATGCCGAAACTTTTAATCACAACCAAAGTGCTGGCAAGCAAGCAGAAAGAACTCAGTACCCTATTGTCGGAAATTCTCACCCGTTCAATCTTCACCGACAAGAAGAGAATCCGCGAACTTATCGAAGAAGAGCAGATTGACTTGGAATTGAGTATTGAGCGGGCAGCACATCAAGTCGTATCTTCTCGCCTTGCTGCCTATCAATCTAAGGCCGGAGCCTACAATAATGAAAGTCTGATGCCATTCAACGCCTACTTGAAGGACTTGTTGACTGATTTTGACAAAAAGTTTGACAGCTTGGCAGATGATCTCTACGAAGTGAAAGATCGCCTCATTAACCGCAACGGTATAACAGTTGGTGTGACGGCGACGGACGAACTTTACAGTGAGTTCAAGCCTCATCTGTCCTACTTATTGAAAAATCTGCCTGTTGATGAATATGAAGTCGCGAGATA
This sequence comes from uncultured Selenomonadaceae bacterium, assembly GCA_905233325.1. Classification (GTDB taxonomy): domain Bacteria; phylum Bacillota; class Negativicutes; order Selenomonadales; family Selenomonadaceae; genus Quinella. The sequence continues at coordinate 11,587 of CAJODU010000022.1, read as the reverse complement.
CTACTATCCCAATACCACTCATAAGGAAGGAATTACCAGCCAGTCAATGGTGCAATATGTCGGCAAGGGTGCCAACTATATCAAGCTCGGCTACAAATACAGCGGCGTTATGGCGGTGCTGGAGACTATTTTGAGGTATGAGTATTTCTGGAAAGCAATCCGCGTTGAAGGGGGTGCTTACGGTGCCTTTGTCAACTTCTACCGCAACGGCAATATGTACTTTGAATCCTATCGCGACCCTAACCTCTCCCGCACTATTGACGTATTCAACGGCACGGCGGATTTTATTAAAAATCTTGACCTCAGTGATCGCGAAATGCGTAAGTATATCATAGGCACAATCAGCAAACTTGACCATCCGAAAACTCCCGCCATGAAAGGATCCGCCGCCATTGAGAGTGTTATTCGTGAAGTCAGTCATGAGGACAGGCAACGTGCTCGTGATGAAATCCTTGCAACTAAGGTTGAGGATATTCAAAAGTTGGCTGAAATTATTGATGCCTGCATGAGGGAAGACAATATCTGCGTTTTCGGCAATGAAAAAATTGTCAACGATAATGCCGAACTGTTCGATAAGATTATCAAAAGTAAAGATTAAAACGAAGTAATGGGGGGTGAGGATTTGTCGCGGAAAATAAAATTTGCACTGGAGATGGCAGAAGGCTTTGAAGTACGCAGTCTTGAGGAATTACGCGAAAATTTCGACCTTGATAAAGTGATAGAATATTTTTGTGACGGCAAGCTCCTTGAGTGGTTGAAAGATCGTTATTATGATGAAGAGGCGGAACTCGTTTCATCACTTGAAAAAGCTGACGAGCATTTAGAAGAAAAGCTCTGCCGTGCGTTGGGGGTTGACCCTGACAAGTATTTGCTTGATCCGGCATTCCTTGAACGAATCGAAGAGAAAAAAATATTGCTGCAAAGCAAGACAGATGATACTGAAATAATAAAAAATGCAAAGATTGTCGCAATGAATCAAGAAGATTTAGCGGATTTGCTTGATCTTGATGTGCCGTTGATTTATCTCTGCGGTGAGGTATTCCACATTCCGATTCGCGTTGCCGGCAAGCACTACATTGGGCTTTTCGATAAACCTAAAGTCAACATTAAAGCGACCTCCAAAGAAGAGCTTGACGCAAACAGCATCATTTTGGAAAATGTTGAGCTGCCCTGGGATGAGGTCGATAGCAATATCGAAGAAGTCGATAATCCAACTTCTGACGACGACATCAAAAACGTTGAGGGCAAGATTTGGGAGGCAGAGACACTTGTAAGCAATACAGGAGGTATCCAGGCAGTCCAGGCTTTGTATTGCAGTGAAACCGCCCGCAAATATACATCTAAAATTCAGATTTCAGCCAAGGGAAAAATGATTGATGCCAAGAGTTCTCTTATGATTAATTCGTTGTCGATTCGGAAAGGCGACACAATGACTATCCGCGCGGAGGGAACTGACGCCGCTGAAGCCGTTCGTAAATTGAAGAGATTGATTGATTCAAAATTTGGTGAAAAGTAAAAAACTTCTCCCGACTAGAGACGAGGTGGATTTTGTGTCCGATATTGAAAAATTTGAAACAGTCGCGACCATAGCGAACGAAAACGGTATTCATCTTGAGCCGGCCACTCTTTTGGTGAGAGTCGGAAACAAGTATAAATCTAAAATACAAATGGAAGCCAAGGGCAAAGTGGTAGACGTCAAAAGTGCCTTAATGGTTATATCATTGGGGCTTGTCAAGGGAACAGAGGTTAAAATTATTGCTGAAGGATCTGATGCGGCGGAAGCAGCCAACAAATTCAAAGAATTGCTGGAAATGCCGGATTTAACCGAAAGAATATATGTACCGGAAAATCACAGAGCCCCCGGAGATAAAAGATATTCAAAATTCATTGAAGGTTATTCCATTAACGTGTTCGAGGGAGAGTGAAAGCGTGAAACAAAAGATATTTACGGGTTCGGGCGTTGCGATAATAACGCCCTTCACAGAAACGGGAATCAACTTTGAAGAACTCGGACGAATCATAGAAGATCAGATTGCTGGTGGCACTGACGCCATTGTCATAACCGGCACAACGGGCGAATCTGCAACTATGTCTGACGAGGAACACCGCCAAGCAATCAAATACGCCGTCGAGAAAGTCAACAAGCGCATACCTGTCGTTGCCGGTGCGGGTTCCAACGAGACGGCTTATGCTGTAGAATTGGCTAAACATGCTGAGGAAGTCGGTGCGGACGCCATTCTTGCTGTGACGCCATATTATAACAAATGCACTCAAAATGGGCTTGTTGCACATTACTTCAAGATTGCCGACAGTGTCAACATACCGTTGATTGTTTACAATGTGCCGTCAAGGACAGGTGTCAATATTAAGCCGGAGACGTATTTGAAGTTGTCGAAACACCCGCGAATAGTTGCAGCAAAGGAGGCTAATGGTGACCTTACGTCAGTGTTGAGGACTCGTGCCCTTTGTGGTGACGATCTTGATATTTACAGCGGCAATGATGATCAGATCGTGCCTATTCTCTCGCTCGGCGGTATAGGTGTCATCTCGGTGCTTGCCAATGTTGCACCTAAAGCGGCTCATGATATTTGTCAGCTTTACTTTGACGGCAACGTGAAAGAATCAGCTAAAATTCAGATTGAATATACTGATCTCATTGATGCCCTCTTCTGCGAAGTCAATCCCATACCCGTCAAGACGGCCATGAGGCTGATGGGCTACAATGTCGGCGGGTTGAGAATGCCGCTCAGTGAAATGGAAGAGGCAAATTTAAATCTTTTGAAAAATTCATTGAAACAGCACAAACTTATTTAACAGGAGATGATTTCATGCGATTGATTTTTAAAACAGTTGCCTTGATGTTTATGCTGATGTTGATGACCGGAATAAGTGAGGCAGCTACACAAGAAACGATAAACAACGGTGAAGAATTGTCCAGAATGCAGCGTCTGGCAATAGCCTATCCCGATTATTACAAGACCTTAGAGAATGAGCCGAATTTTAACGAATTTCTCAATGCCTTGTACGAGGCCGGCAAAGTTTCCAAAAATAATATAATATCCTATGACGAAATGGCAACCAAGATAAAACAGAGCACCGGTATTGATATAAAAGTCCTCTCCAAAAAGGACGCCCGCAAGATATTCAGAGAGCACGCCTACAAGTACACTGACGGCTATGTGGTTTTCACTTTGGCGAACAACAGCAGATTGAATTTGTTCTGTGAAGTTTATGTACCAAGCACCAACGAATTGGCTTATGTTTTGAGGATTGAAGGCAGCAAGAGCGACGAAAGTAAAAACGCTAAAACCTACAAGACAATGGCTGAAGAATTTTACAGGGCTTTTGATAGGGCAGTGCAAGCTGAACTCAAAAAGAAAGAAAAAGAGAAAGAGTAATTATCTTTATATTATAAGAACCGCAGAGGAGATTGATTCTTTGCGGTTTTTTTATAAAAATTTTCTCAAAATAAAAAAATTAATGGATTTACTTGCAATACTTACCAAAAATGGATATAATATATTTACTTCAAAGTATCAAGGGTGAGCATATGGCAGAGCCAAGCCGAAGTAAAAAGTCGTCAAAAAAACGCAGAACAAGACACTTGTCAAGAGGAATGATCTTCTTGATCATAATTGCAGCAGTCATAGGAATTTTTGTATATATACCGTTTTTCACATTACAAGAAATCAAATTGACAGGTGCGGCTTACCTCACACGCGATGATATAATCAAAATAGGAAATATCTATATGGGTGAACCGCTTTTTCAACTTGAAACCGATGAAGTAACCAAGCGACTTCAGCAAGATTTGAGAATTGAAGAGGTAAAAGTAAAAAGAAAATTGCCATTTACATTGGAAGTAGAGGTAAAAGAGCGCAAACCTTTGGCTACCATAGCCTGTGATTACGGATATTTGGATTTAGACTATAATGGCAAAGTGATAGACAGCTATAAGGAACTCAAGGAAATGCCGATACCGATGATTACCGGTGCAGTTGCTAAGGATTTGTACATAGGTGACGATGTAACAGATGAGCTGGTAAAAAAAATTCTCTTCTTTTTGCAACACTTGAACGAAACCTCATTGAACAAACTTTCAGAAGTGGCAGTCATAGATGCTGATTATATAGTTGCTTATACAAATACAGCCCAAGCAGTACAAATAAGAATAGGCAAACTTGAACGACTGGAAGAGAAGGCAAGATTGACGGAAGATTTTTTGCAGGATTTGGAACTCAATCCTCATAAAGTAGAATATGTCGACTTCAACTACACCGCCCCATTCATTAAGCTGGCACAATGAGAGGCTGTCAAGATGACTAAACATTTGCAGCATAGTTGGTTAATAATCCTTTTATTTATAGTGATAGGATTGTTGACAGCAATGCAGGTCAAGCATGAAAAGGAAGAACTCATTGCCCACTTGGTACAGATTGAAGAAAAGCTAAATACTATCAAGACCATAGATACTTCAACTTCTCCAACTACATTGTATGCTAGTGAAAATCTAAAACTTCAAGCCTGTCTGTTACCATTGGAAGGCACCGGCTTAATAATCAAAATGGACGACAGCAACAAAGAGGCAAAAGTCGGCGAGAATCCTAATCTTTACATTATACATGATGATGATCTGTTGCGTGTGATAAACGAACTTCGTGCCGCCGGAGCTGAAGCCTTGTCAATCAACGGACAGAGGCTCATTGATACTTCAGAGATCAGATGTGCCGGCCCCACACTTTCCGTTAATAATGTCAGATCGTCGGCACCATATGAGATACATGCGATTGGTGATAAAGATACTTTGGAAAATGCCATCAAAATGCGTGGAGGAGTGGCAGAGACTTTGAAAGTTTGGGGTATTCACCTTGAGGTTGAAAGTTCCGATAATGTCTACATACCGCCATATAAAGGCAGTAAATCGTATAGTTACGCTCATATAACTGATGAAAGATAGTATATACTTGCTTTAATTGTAGTAAATGCCGTTCAATTAAAAAAAGTCAAAAATTTTACAGGATATTTTAAAAATTTTATAAAAAAGTATAGAAAAAAAGGAAATTCTATAGTAAAATAGAAAAGTAAATTTTAGAGGACGTATGTCGTAAATTTTCCATTGTGGAGGATAAGAGATTGTTTGAAATTGATGATAACAGTTTGGATCTATATGCCAGAATAAAGGTAATAGGCGTCGGCGGCGGCGGCAACAATGCGGTTAATCGTATGATAGAGCTGGGCTTGCAAGGCGTGGACTTCATATCTGTGAATACAGATGCACAAGCATTGATGACAGCAAAGGCACCGAAACGCATGCAAATTGGTGAAAAACTCACTCGCGGCTTGGGTGCAGGCGCAAGACCTGAAATCGGTCAAAAAGCCGCCGAAGAAAGCTATCAAGAAATTCTTGAGGCACTCAGAGGCTCGGACATGGTCTTCATCACTGCCGGAATGGGCGGTGGCACAGGCACCGGAGCAGCTCCGGTGGTTGCACAATGTGCAAGGGAGATCGGAGCCTTGACGGTCGGCGTTGTTACAAGGCCATTTACCTTTGAAGGTCCTAAACGTAAAAAAAATGCAGATTTTGGGATTGAAAATCTCAAAAAAAATGTTGATACCATAATCACAATTCCCAATGACCGCCTTCTTGCGGTTGTCGATAAAAAAACACCGATGACTAAAGCATTCAGTATTGCTGATGATATTCTTCGTCAAGGTGTCAAGGGTATTTCAGATTTGATAGCGGTGCCGGGTCTTGTCAATCTTGACTTTGCTGATGTCAAGTCTGTTATGAGCAATGCCGGCTCGGCACTTATGGGTATAGGTGAGGCATCCGGCGAGAATGCGACGGTTGAGGCTGTCAAGGCTGCCATTGATTCGCCGTTGCTTGAAACCAGTATTCAAGGTGCACGCGGTATTCTGTTGAATATCATGGGTGCGACGGATTCTCTCTCGATGATAGAAGTCAATGAGGCCTCCACCACCGTCCAAGAGGCGGCTCACCCTGATGCAGAGATCATTTGGGGTGTCAGTGTTGACGAGTCGCTCGGTGATACTGTGAGCGTAACTGTCATTGCTACAAGATTTGATGAAGGCACGGAACGCGATGATTCAAAAGATCCTCGTTTGGCAACGCCGCCACCGCAAGATAATTCACAACCGGGGCAGCAGAGTTCTGCAAACAACACTTCATCAAACTCACCGTTTGGCAACTTTGGATTTAACTTCGGCAGTCCTGTGCCATCATCACAACAACAAGCACCTATGCAACCGAAGACTAAAGAGGATAGCGGTGGTTTGCCTGAAATTCCAACTTGGATGCAAAATAATCGTAGAAGATAGCGATAAATATAAAAGCAGAGAGCAAGGAGATTTCTTCCGAGCTGTCTGCTTGTTTTGTATTTAACTAAAAAATTTTCCATAAAAATAAACCGCCTGAGAATTGACTTCAAAGGCGGTATTTTAGTATTGTAACTTGTTTGAGATGGCTTATTGTACTTCCATTTCGGTAATTTTCTTGACAATCTCCTCAAGCTGGGCAGGAGTAGGGACATTGGCGATGCGGATTTTATCAAGCATAATCTCAATACCGGCGGCTTTCATCTCATCTTCAACTTGACCGACACTCTGACCGCCCCAACCGTAGGAGCCGAACGCAAAACCTTTGTGATTTTGAGGACGAAGACCCTTGAGATAGTTGAGGAAAGCCGCAATCGTCGGCATCATCTGATTGTTGATTGTCGGAGAGCCTACAGCAAGATATTTACTCGTAAAAATATCAGTCACAATATCGCTCATAGGTGTGGCCTTAATGTCATAATAGGCGGCAGGAATACCTTTAGCAGCAAAGGCCTCCGTGATAGTCTGTGCAAGAATTTGAGTTGATCCCCACATTGAATCAAAGACAACCACAGCACGATCCTGCACCTCACCGCCTGCCCATTCGCTGTAACAGTCAAGGATAGTCTCAATATTTTGACGCCAGATAACACCGTGACCGGTTGCAATCATTCTAATATCATGTCCGCCTAAACTCACAAGTGCCGCAAGAGCTTGCTTACCGAAAGGCATCAGAATATTTGCATAGTATTTCTTCGCCTCAAAGAGAATAGTTTCAAGATCATTTTCATCATCAAACCGCATAGAAGTTGCCAAATGTTCACCAAAGGCATCATTAGAGAATAAAATCTTCTCTTCGGGACAATAAGTCACCATTGAATCCGGCCAATGCAACATAGGTGTCGGAACAAATTGCAGAGTCCTCTCACCGATAGAGATAGAATCACCTGCCTTGACGGGCTTGTAATTCAAATTGCCGTAACGTGCCGTGAGACCCTTGAGACCGTTGGGATGACTGGTTATAATTTCCGCGTTTCTGGCGTACTCCTTGACGAATGGCAGAGCACCTGAGTGATCCGGCTCGACGTGGCTGGAGACAATAATATCAATTTTAGCCGGATTGACAACGGAAGCAATTCTTTTGAGAAGTTCATCTTTAAAAGGAGCTTTAACCGTGTCAATGAGCGTCACCTTCTCGTCAAGAATCAGATAAGCGTTGTAGGTAGTGCCGCGTGAAGTCTCATAGCCGTGAAAGTTCCTCATAGACCAATCAATCGCACCGACCCAGTAAATATTATTGCTGATTTGAACTGCTTTGAGTGTATTATTCATCACATTACCTCCAATCACAATATTTGCATTATTTAAGGAAAGATTTGATTATACATTATAACTACGAACAACGCCAGTGCAAATCCCATTGAAATTATGCTGCCGCGATCCACCCAGCTCTCCTGCTTTTCCGTAAGGTTAAAATGCCGCCTGACATAAGTCAATGAAAGCGAAACAATCAGTAATAAATACAGCGTCTTGTTCAAAAAGCCGAGCGTTCCCCAAGCCGCAATCGTTATAATGATTGTGAAACATATCACCGCTATCAGTAAATAATCTTTGCCAACATTTTCCTTTACCTTCGGTTTAGGCGGTTCTTGAGATTTCAACTGTGATTTAATATTCTTTTTAATTTTCTTTTGGATTCTTGCCAATAATATCACCTGCCAAAAAAATTTTCATCTCTATTTTACCACAAAAATCAAAATTGCGATTAAAAAATATTCAAATAAATTAAAAAAATTATTGATTCGTTGATATATTAGTGTTATAATAAAGTGTAGTTGTAGGTTAGTTGAGTTTATATAATGGGGTCTGGTTTTAGTTTTAGTTTTAGTTTTAGTTTTAGTTTTAGTTTTAGTTTTAGTTTTAGTCTTAGTCTTAGTCTTAGTCTTAGTCTTAGTTCTATTCTTAGTTTTAGCCTCTGAGATCTATAACATTACCGTGAAGGTGAAAGTATGGAGGTAATTTTAGCGGAATATTTAGGCTTTTGCTATGGCGTTAAACGGGCAATAAAAATCGCTCGCGAAAATGCCGATGGCAAAAGTTGCACACTCGGACCTATAATCCACAATCCGCAAATGGTTGAACGACTCAAAGATGAAGGCGTCAATGTTGTGGAAAATTTGTCGGACATGAAGGAGGGAACTATAATTATTCGTTCGCATGGAGTGGGTCCCAAAGTCTACGAAGAAGCTAAAATGAAAGGTTTGCATATAGTTGATGCTACCTGTCCGCATGTAAAAAAAGCCCAGCTCTCGGCAAAAAAACTTGTTGAAGAAGGCTATCAAGTCGTTATAATCGGCGAAAAGAATCATCCTGAAGTCAAAAGTATCTTTGAGTGGTCAAACAATAAAGCCGTTATACTTGAAACTGAAGAAGAGGCAAAACAATTATCGTCTTGCCAAAAACTGGGGATAGTTTCGCAGACGACAGTTTCCGGTGAACGCTTTAAAAAGATTGTCGAAAAGTTGATTGATAAATCAAATGAAATAAAAATATTGAGGACAATCTGCACCGCGACTGATCAAAGGCAAGCAGCGGCTATTGAGCTTGCTCAACGTGTAGATTTGATGCTTGTTATAGGCGGAAAAAACAGTGCAAATACTACAAGGCTTGCTCAACTTTGCAAGGAAAAATGCAAAACTTATCATATCGAAACAGCCGAAGAACTTTTACCGGAATGGTTAAATCAAATTGAAAAAATTGGTATCACAGCCGGAGCCTCAACACCGGACTGGATAATATTGGAGGTACAAAATAAGTGTCAGACGATATTAAAAAAGTAGAAGATATGGGGGCTTTGCTTGAAGAAGCCGGCGATATGGAGGACATAAAAGAAGGTACTGTAGTAGAAGGTACTGTCGTCCAGGTCAATCGCAATGAGGCTTTTGTCGATATTGGTTACAAGCAAGAAATTCCTGTTCCCAAAAGAGAACTTGCCAGTCCTGAGCCTGAATCTGCTGAAGACGTTGTGAAGGTCGGAGACAAGATTGAAGTTTACATTCAATCACTTGGCGGAGAGAATGGCGGAGCTCTTTCTAAAGTTAAAGCTGATCGTATGTCTGCTTGGAAGGACATAGAAGCTGTAAAGGAAAATGGCGAGACGATAGATGCTCGCATAAATCAAGTTGTTAAGGGCGGTCTGGTTGCCTCTGTCTGCGGTTTGCGCGGATTTATTCCTGCCTCACAAATGGAGCTGCATTTCGTCAAAGACCTCAGCGTTTATGTCGGTCAAACCGTTAAAGTTATACCCATTGAAATTAATCTTGGCAAACAGCGTCTCATTCTCTCACGTCGTCAGCTTTTGGAAGAAGAACGCTCAAAGAAACAGGACGAGATCTTCTCAACCATCGAAGCAGGACAGACGGTCAAAGGTACTGTCAAGCGTCTTGTGGACTATGGTGCATTTATAGATATAGGCGGTGTTGACGGCCTCGCTCACATTTCTGATCTTTCTTGGGAGCGTGTCAAACACCCTTCAGATGTGCTGAAAGTTGGCGAAGAAGTTGATGTCTTTGTCAAGAATGTTGATCCTGATTCCAAGAGGATTTCCCTCTCTGTCAAAGAAACTCTGCCGGATCCTTGGCTTGAGAAGGCTGAAAATTATCATGAAGGCGACCACATTGAAGGCAAGATTATCAAGCTGACTGACTTCGGTGCGTTCATGGAGATAGAGCCGGGCTTTGACGGTCTCATTCCAATGGGTGAACTTTGTGATCGCAGGATTGAGCATGCTGATGAGGCAGTTCATACCGGTGACATTGTTGTAGTCAAAGTTATGAAAATCGACACCAAACGCAAGAGAATTTCTCTTTCTATCAACAGAGCAAAGCGTGACGCTGATGCTGCAATCGTCAAAAGTTATCAAGAGTCTCAGGCAAAAAATGAAGCCGCAGAATAATAAATATTCCTCAATGTCATCAAAGAGATTTGAAAAAGCCTTCTATTTGCAGGAGGCTTTTTGTTATAGGCAAATTTCCCGAATATATTGCCATATAAATTATGAAATGTTATAATCAATCTGAAAAAAAGATAAATAAATGGAGGCTTGAAAATGATTAAAGTTGCAACGAAAAACCTCGCTATAATAGGCTATCCCATTGGTCATACACTTTCACCCGTTATGCAAATGTCTGCAATTAAGGCGGCCGACCTCGACTACTCCTACATTGCTATACCCGTTCAGCAGGGCAAGCTGATTCCTGCCGTTGAGGGTCTGCGTTCTTTGGGATTTCGCGGTTGGAATGTTACAATCCCTCTGAAGTCGCTTATTACAAACATTCTTGACTCATTGGACGCTGACGCCAAGATGATAGGTGCGGTGAATACTGTTGTCAACGATGGCGGCAGACTCACAGGCTATAATACGGACGTCAACGGCTTTCTGGCAGCTTTGAGTGAAGTCCAGTTCATGCCGGACGAGTGCAATGCTGTTGTTCTGGGTGCCGGCGGTGCTGCGCGTGCGGTTATCTGGGGACTTTGCAAGCGCAAGGCAGGACATATTGCCATTGGTGTGAGGAATCCCGAAAAATATAAAGCCATTATTGATGATTTTAAGGTCTTTGATGATGTAGAGATATTCCACTGGGAGAGCGAGGAATTTAAGGAACAAATTCAGCAGGCTGATATAATGATAAATACAACACCTCTCGGAATGATGCCTGACGTTGATGCAATGCCGCCGGTTGATATATCACTCCTGCCGGAGGGTGCTTTAGTTTACGACATCATCTACACGCCGGCAAAGACTAAACTTTTGGCAAAGGCAGAAGA
>CAJODU010000022.1:0-405 GCA_905233325.1 uncultured Selenomonadaceae bacterium | reverse complement strand
TCTATCAAGGTGTCGAGGCTTTCAGACTTTTCACGGGAGTTGAGCCTGATGAGCAGGTTATGCTTAAGGCACTTCAAACGGCATTAAAAGAAGGTTGATACTGAAGACAGAATACAAACATATTTTAAGGAATTTTTAAATGGAAACTAAAGAATTAGACAGTACACTGCAAAAATTGTCGCGGCAGATAATTCACAATATCAATCGAACTTCACAAAATCTTGACAACTCGCCGATAGTCAAACTGATAAATCTGATTTTAAATCAAGCCATAGAGTCAGAAGCGACTGATATTCACATTGAACCGCAGAAAAACAATTTGCGTATTCGTTATCGCCTGGACGGCGTACTTTGTGAATTGCATCAACCTCTGGACGCTGCTATAACTCAAATGATGACAGCAAG
>CAJODU010000021.1 GCA_905233325.1 uncultured Selenomonadaceae bacterium | reverse complement strand
TTTCCATCCAGACTTTCACATTCTCCAGAGCGATCACACTTCCGATAATCTTACCGCCAAGGCAGAGGATATTTGAATCAGTATGCTCACGAGAAAGACGCGCACAAAGCGGATCTTGACAGACAACAGCATAATTGCCGTTGATCTTGTTGGCAATCAGCGCACTGCCGTAACCAACGCCATCAACAAAAATACCGCGGTCACATTCACCCTTAGCCACAGCAAGGGCAGCAGGATAGACATAATCCGAAAGGTCGGCGGCTTCTTCATCATAAGTGCCGAAGTCTTTGACTTCGTGACCTTGTGCCTCAAGCCAGGCTTTAATCTCATTTTTGAGTTTGGTGCCGGCATGATCATTTGCCATTGCAATCTTCATTTCAGAAAGACCTCCTCCAATATTTGACATCTTTCAATTTAAGTTACGTTATTTTTCTACACTTCAAGATTTTTTCCTGCTAAATATCGACATCAATCAAAATTTCGTTGCTTGCTGATATTAATTGTGATATAATTAGACAAATTTTGAGAGGTGATCTTTATGTTTGGACTTGGAGTCCCTGAATTAATTTTGATTTTAGTGATAGGGCTTGTGATTTTTGGACCCGGTAAACTGCCCGGAGTCGGCAAGGCCTTGGGGCAGAGCATAAAAGAATTTAAAGAAGCAAACAAAGAGGGCGAGGCTGCAGAACAGAAGCAGCTTGCATCTGCTGATGCTGCTGAAAAGAAATGAATTCTCCTGAGGAAAAGATAATATCTGAAAATCAAGGAGAAACGCCTGAATTGACTGATGACGGCACAATGTCACTGACAGCACACCTTGAGGAACTAAGATCAAGACTAATTAAAAGTCTGTTGGCAATTGCTGTCGGAAGTTGTATTTCCTATTTTTTCCTTGATGACATAATGCACTACTTGACGCTCAACGTCGGCAAACTTTATTATATGAAACCCGGTGAGGCTTTTTTTACTTATATCAAGATCGACGTTGCTGCGGGTTTTCTCATTGCATTGCCGGTGATTTTTTATCATGCTTGGCGTTTCTTTCTGCCGGCATTGACAAGGGCAGAGCGCATGGTCTTGGGAATAATAGTTCCCGCCTCGGTTGTACTCTTTTTCGTAGGGTTGGCATTTTCTTTCTTCCTTGTGCTGCCGGTAGCACTGAAATTTTTTATAGGTTTCGGTGATGAAAATCTACAGGCAATGTTTTCGTTCGGCAATTATTTTGACTTCGTTGTGATGTTCCTGCTGCCGTTCGGCTTTATCTTTGAGTTGCCGCTGATTATCATAGTACTTGGAAAGATCGGAATATTGACCTCAGAATGGCTAAAAAAATATCAGCGCATCGTGATTTTCCTGTCGTTTGTGATAGGAGCAATAATCACGCCTACGCCGGATATTTTCACACAATCAATGATTGCCTTGCCGATGATCTTACTTTATGAGATAGGTTATCTGGTGCTGAAGTACATCTTGAGAAAATAGCTTTCCGATTAACCTGCAACTACGTCAATATTCACCTTGCAGGATACATTCGGGTGAAGTTTGATGAGGACAGTATAGGGACCGGGTGAGGTTACTTCCTCAGTGAATGAAATTTTACGCTTGTCAATGTCAATATCGTGCTGATTTTTGAGAACTTTTGAAACATCAGCACCGCCGACGGAGCCGAAGAGCTTGCCGCCCTCGCCTACTTTGACAGGAATTTTTATAGTCAGCTTTTCGAGCTGGGCAGCCAATAATTGAGCCTCATCAGCCTCTTGAGCCTTGCGACGGGCTTTAGTTTGTGCTTGATCTTTAGCGAGATTTAAATTTTCTGCATTTGCAATAACGGCTAACTTCTTAGGCAGCAGGAAATTTCTGCCATAGCCGTCAGAAACATCAATAACATCACCCTTAGCTCCTAATTTTTTGACATCTTGCTGAAGAATAACTTTCATCAAAATCGACCTCCATTTCTGAATAAACTGATTATATACTTTATTTCCTCAATCGTCAACATTAAAATAGCCCGTGTCCTCAGTGCAAGGAACGGGCTTTTTTGTTGATTGATTTTTGATTTATGCTTTAATCTGACCGCGAAGGGTCTCTTCTGCTTTTTTGAAGGCCTCAGGCAGAGCATCAGGATTTTTACCGCCGGCTTGAGCCATATCGGGACGCCCACCGCCGCCGCCACCGACTTCCTTAGCCGCAGTTTTAACGATATTTCCTGCGTGGACACCCAGCTTGACAGCCGCCTTGTCCGCCTTGGCAACAAGATTGACTTTGCCATCATTGACAGCCGCAAGGAGTACCACACCGCTTTCAAGGTTGTCACAGATGGTGTCAGCTAACTTTCTGAGTTCATCCATATCCTTAGCCTTAGCACTTCCGGCAACGAATTTAACGCCGCCAATCTCCTCGACACCCATCAAAAGTTTTTGAGCGTCGGCCTTCTCCTCAATGGCGTGGAGCTTGTCAATCTGCTTCTTCATCTCTTTGGATTCGCTGATTAGCTTGTCGACCTGTGCAGGGATAGCCTCGACGTTAGTTTTGAGCAGGGTTGCGGTCTTAGTCAAAAGTTCAGTCTGATGATTCGCATCGTTGAGAGCTGCGCGGCCTGTGATTGCCTCAATCCTTCTGACACCCGCTGCAACGCCGGTCTCACTGACAATCTTAAATCTGCCAATCTGCCCAATATTTTTGACGTGAGAACCGCCGCAGAGTTCGCAACTGAAATCAGGAACGGTGACAACTCTGACAACGTCGCCATACTTCTCGCCGAAAAGTGCCATTGCCCCAAGTTTTTTAGCCTCGTCAATGTTCATATGTTTAATATCAACGTCAATTCCCTTCAAAATCTCTTCGTTGACGAGTTCCTCAACGTCAGCAAGCTGTTGATCCGTGACAGGCTCAAAGTTTGAGAAGTCAAAGCGCAACCTGTCCGGCGTGACAAGTGAACCGGCTTGATGAACTTGGTCGCCGACGACTTTGCGAAGTGCTGCCTGGAGTAAGTGGGTTGCTGTATGGTTGCGGGCGGAGGATAATTTCTTCTCGGCGTCTATTGCTATCTTAACGATATCGCCGACCTTAACAAAACCTTCCTCAACATAAGAGATGTGGTAAACCGTGCCGTCAGGGAGTTTTTTGGCGTTGGTGACTTTGATTTTTCCAAATTCGCTGGTGAATTGACCTTCATCGCCGACTTGTCCGCCGCCCTCAGCATAGAATGGCGTCATTTCAAGAATAATACCCGCCTCTTCACCGTCGGAGAGTTCGTCGACCAGCTTGCCGTCTTTCCAAATAGCAACAACTTTCGACTCAGTGGCAGCCTCATCAACTTTGAGATTGCTGATATTGATATGTGACAAGTCAGGAACGTTGAAACGCTGATTTTCTGCACGGGCACTTCTGGCACGATTGCGCTGATCTTCCATTGCCTTGTCAAAACCGGCTTTATCAAGAGTCAAGCCGTTTTCGTTGATAATTTCTTCAGTGAGTTCAAATGGAAAGCCATAAGTATCATAGAGTTTAAAACCTACTTCACCGTCAAGTTCAGTCTGATTGTGAGATTTAACTTTGTAGATTTCGCGAGTCAAAAGTTCCATACCTTGAGCGAGCGTTGCAGCAAAGCGATCTTCTTCAAGGCGAATAACTTTTTTGATATAATCCTTCTTGTTGGTGAGTTCCTCAAAATCAGCGACACCATCATAAATCTTGCAAACGGCATCGACGGCTCCTTCCAAAAATGCATCTTTAATTCCCAACATACGGCCATGACGGATTGCACGGCGCAGGATTCGACGCAAAACATAGCCGCGACCCTCATTGGAAGGCAAAATCCCGTCCATAATCATAATCGACATTGAGCGAGCGTGATCGGCAATAACTTTCATTGACACGTCAGTCTTAACGCTGTCGCCGTATTTGATATTAGTGCGAGTCATAACGTATTCAATGATAGGATAGAGCAGATCTGTCTCAAAGTTGGAGAGCTTGTTTTGAAGGACAGAGGCGAGACGCTCCAGACCACAGCCGGTATCAATATTTTTGTGAGCGAGCGGTTTATATTCACCGGATTCGGTTTTATCGTATTGAGTGAAGACCAGATTCCAAATTTCAAGATAACGATCACAATCACAGCCTGGGGCACAAGTATCTTTGCCGCAGCCGCGCTCTTCACCGAGATCAATATAAATTTCAGAGTCAGGACCGCATGGACCGGGCCCAATCTCCCAGAAATTGTCTTCGAGCTTGACGATGTGATCTTTGTTGAATCCGGGCTGCTTGCACCAAATTTCTTTAGCCTCGTCATCTTTCGGATAGATTGATACCCACAGCTTATCCTTAGGCAGTTCACAGACTTCAGTCAAAAATTCCCAAGCCCAGGGAATAGCGTCCGCCTTGAAGTAGTCACCAAAAGAGAAATTGCCCAGCATTTCAAAATAAGTCTGATGTCTCGCGGTGTGTCCGACGTTTTCAATATCACCTGTTCTAACGCAACGTTGACAAGTTGTTACTCTGGTACGCGGCGGCTTTACCTTGCCGGTGAAGAAGGCTTTAAATGGAGCCATGCCTGCGCCAATCATCAAAAGTGTAGGATCATTTTCAGGAATCAGAGATGCACTCGGCAATCTCAAGTGTCCGCATTTTTGCACAAAAAAATTGATATATGCTTCTCTCAATTCCTTGCCTGTCATATACTTCAAAAATATTACCTCCAATATTTATCAAAGTTTAAAATCATCAAATATATATATTACCACTACTTTACCGTTTTTTGCAACTATTTTATAAAAAAAGCGCGAAACAACTGTCACTTGGACAATCATTGCGCTTTATAGAAAAATTACATCAATAAGGACCAACTGTCACTTCACCTTCTTGCAAAGTCATAGTGCAATATTTATACTCTTCCTGAACATTCTTGACGATTGAATTTATAGAAAGCCTTGAACCGGGGAAAATTGTGTCAGAGACTTTAATCTTGCCATTCTTCATATCAGAGAGTAGTGCTTCCAGTTCTATGATTCTTTTCTCGTCACGTTTGATCTGACCGGCAAGCGGAAATTGTGAACGAGTTATTGCATTGATCTGAGCAACACGCTCCGGCGGAAGTTTGCTTATATCAATTTTTCCTAAAGTGTTAAGTGTCTGCGTTATCTGAAGGAGACGTTTTTTATTTTCCTTGTAACTCTTGCAAACTTCATGATACTCTTTTTGAAGACTGGGATCAACACCAACGGAAACTCTTGTAATGACATAAGCCTGATTGCCGATAATTTTGGCACGGACTTCTTCACCTGCAATGGTAAGACCGCCGGTTATCTGTCCATGCTTATCCTCAACCATTATCTTTTTGCCGGCTCTAAGTGTAGAGTGAAGAGCAACGTCCGCAACGTAAATATCACGCCCTGCCTCAACTACTGCATTTTCTGTGAAGGCACAGCGGACATCATTTTGAGCATAAACCTTTCCGCGATTGGCACCTGTAATTCCGCCGCCAATTATAACAGAGCGGCCGCTGACTTCTGCACCGTTGACATTGCCCTTGATTTCAATATCACCTGTAGCCTTGACGTTAAATCCCTGCTTGACATCTCCGGCGATTTCGACTGAGCCGTCAAAATCAATATCACCCGTCGCGACGCCGACAGAGCCTTTGACAATAAATCTGGGGTCAACGCTGATCTTTGTGCCGGTATCCACAATTTGCCCGTTGATAGTGGCGATTAGCTGATTCTCACCGACAACTTGGGTATTTTTGCCGTCAGGCATGGGAATGGGACGACCATTTTGTGCCGGAACTTTTTCACCGAATACATTTGTACCGGGCTTGCCCTGCGTCTGTGGTATACGAATTGCAAGGGTATCATTTTTCTTGACGAGGACGAACAAATTTAAATCTTTATAGTCGACACGATCATATTCATCAATAACAGGCTTGCCCTTAACGCCAAGATCAAACTTACGATCAATATAAGCATTTTCACCTGCAATGGGGGGATCTCCGTTAGCCGCCACAAAAGGCATGAGACTCTCCACACCCTCTTTGATTGCATCTTCATCTATTCCGTAAGTGACATTTTTTTCGGCAAGTGCATCCATAACCATTTGAACGGACGGCAACCTTGAGCCGTTCTTAGTATTGTACTTAATAGTGGCTTTCATCTTGTCGCGGCTGATGTCAACAATGAGCTCCGCATATTCTTCGGTAGAACTGACATCATTGTCAGATAATACTCTCGCTAAATCTTCCTCAGTCATCTCAATGGGGTTGGCAATTCTGCAGGGTACACCTGAAGCCTCCCGCATTGTTCTTGACAAAAGAGCTATATCATAATCAATTATTCCACAGTCACGCAAGATTTGACGCATATCCGAGAGCTCAAACCTGAAGGACTCATTTTCACCCGGGTATATCGTCAAATATATGCCATCCGGTCTAAATTCAAACTTATAGCCGGATTCTATTCCGCCTGCTACAGGGTATGTTTCTGCTCCCATAATAATGCGTCCTCCTTTGACTTCAATTATCAAATATACGGCTGCCCTGCCGCTGTATCAATCAGAAAAGGCTTGATTTTATTTTTGCCAGATAGCCGCGCATTCTAAATATTGCCTTAGTGTGAAGTTGTGAGATTCTTGCCTCTGAAAGTTTCAGGATTAAACTAATTTCCTTTAATGTCAACTCATCATAATAGTAAAGTGATACTACAAGGCGTTCTTTTTCCGGCAGTCGATCTATAACTTTTGCCAATGTTTCCTTCAATTCGCTATACTCTGCCTTTTCTGAAGGATTATACTCCATTGATTCTATATTATCCGTTTGAAGATATTCTTCCAATGGCAAAATCGTAGAAGAATTATACTGTCCTATCAAATTTTTGAGTTCCTTGATAGTAATTCCCAAAGCTGCGGCAATTTCTTCATCAGTGGCACTTCTTCCAAGTTCTGATTCAAGTTGACAGATAGTCTGCTCATACTTGCGAATTTTTTGCCGCATTGTAACCGGTATCCAATCTTTAGAACGCAGATAATCTATCATTGCACCGCGAACTCTGACGCTGGCATAAGTTTCAAATTTTATATTTCGCTTAATTTCAAAGCGTTCGATTGCATCAATAAGACCAAAGAAGCCGCTGCTGATCAAATCTTCCCTGTCAATATGTGGCGGCAAACTTATGGCGATTCTTCCTGCAACTATTTTCACAAGTGGAAGGTAATGCTCTGCGAGTTGATTGCGTGTTTCAATGTCTTTTTTTAGACGGTATTTTTTCCAAACCGTTTCAATATCAACATTCACGTAGAACACACCTCTCTTCTATCAAATTAAACTATATTAAAGTAGGTAAAAAACGTAAACTAACAACACATTAAATTATTTAGCATTGTTATTTTTGATATTAGGTAAACTGTTTTCATCAAAAGCCTTAAATTGTTCAGTATTATCGGGATTATTTGAATTTGTCTGCTCAGAATCATCTGAAGTTTCTTGAGGAGTTTCCGGCGGTGCCTGAGCTAAAGCCTCCGCCTCACCTTTCATTTTGTAATAATCTTCCTGCATATCCAAAACATTGGAAATTAAAGCCGCAGCAACACCTGATACAAAGAAAGCAACTAACGCACGAAAGCAAGCCGTCAAAAATCTGACATCATAGATCAAGGCCGTAATAAATACTATCAAGGCTGAAAGTATGGCAAAGCCTAAAGATATGGCTAACTTTTCGATAAAGAGACTTACAGCATATTGCTGCAGGTCTTCCAAGTCTGATTTAAGAGGATCGGGCGGCAAAATTGTTTTTGATGTAACTTGCTGAGGTTCAGGCATAAATAATCACCCTTTAAATATCCTTCTCGCCACGATCAATAGTTTTAACTTTATAAACACCATTCGACAGATCAATCTGCACAGTCCGTCCATAATTTCCGCCGGTATCTTCGGCAATCAAACGTATACCCATACGTTGAAGAATTTTCTTGACGGTATCAGCATTTCTCGTACCAACGCGCATAATGTCAGTCGCATTTGAAAATGCAAACATCTGCGCACCGCCGGCGATTTTAGCAACCAATCTGGACTTACTGGCTCCCATCGCTATAACATCATTCAACATGAGAGGCAATCCTGTATCAGCAAACTTTGCAGGATTATCACTCGCTCTGGCTTGATTGCTGTCCGGAAGCATTATGTGCAGAAGACCGCCAATTTTAGTTTGCGGATCATAAAGAGAAATGCCTATACAAGAGCCTAAGCCGGCACGACCAACCTTGTAGTCAGCCATACCGACGCGAATAAGGCTAGCCATATCATTCAACTCCTACACCTTTAATCAAAATAGCAAGCGACCCGGGATCAGGCACAAGGAAGAAGTGTCCGTTAATGCCATCGTCCTCAGCAAGAAATTCTGTTTCTATAACCAGTGCTTGATCTCCCATTTGCCCAAGCTGTACCAAGATAACATTCAATATAGCCCCTGCCATATCCATCGCCAATGCGGGAATGGAAGGAAGCATTGAAATGTGAGTGAAATTAAAGAAAGCATTAAGATATGCACCGGAAAGGATATTACCTATTTCCATAAGTGCTGATTCGTCCATGAAATCCAACTTTGTAGTAGTGCCATGCGGTCTGCCCATCAAAGTATCAACCAAGTAAAAGGCACTTTTTTGCGGCAGGAGGAAGAGGATATTACCGGGTGCTCTGCCGTACACACGAAGGAACACACCTACGACTATAGTATCAGGGCCACCGACAAGATCCGGCACAGTTTCAATGGGAACAAGCGCAACTTTTGGTACATTCATGTCAATTCTTTTATTGATGATCTGCGAGAGCGCGGTTGCAGAGTTACCCGCGCCGACGTTGCCTATCTCTCGCAATGCATCAAGCTGTATTGGAGATAAATTTAATTCATCAATCATATTTTTGACACCTCTGAGTTTTATCAAGGAATTTTGGAAAACATTTAGGTTATATTAATATTTAACCCGGGGCTCCAACTATTTCTTCAAGATTCAGCATTATCACAAGTCTGCCCTCAATATTGCCAATTCCTGACAAGAAGTTGCTTATATCGGTTTTATCAACGGTTTTCTTGGGATCAACCAATTTAGTATGAATCGTCAAAACTTCAGTCACAGCATCGACAAGCATACCGACAGGCAGATCACCAACCATAACCGTAACAATTCTTGTGTCATCAGTATAAGGTGTCTGTTCAAGCCCCAGCCTGGTTTTAAGATCAATAACCGGCAGGATACTGCCTCTCAGATTGATAACACCTTTAATGTAATTTGCAGAAAACGGCACACGAGTTATATCAACAAGGTTACGAATTTCCTGAACCTGAAAGATATTAACACCATATTCTTCATCTCTAAGTTTAAATGCGACAACTTGCAAACCTTCATCAATCTCGCTGCCGTCATCAGAAGTTGCAACAGAATTGACTGCACTTTCCTTTGCCATATTTAAGCCTCCTAACGATTACTTATTTACAAATCGACATCGGGAACTTGAATTTACTGGAGCATTGTGGCAACGTCCAGAATCAACGCAACGCGGCCATCACCAAGAACCGTTGCACCGGAGAACATCTTCAATCCCATAAACAGATTGCCCAACGCTTTTATAACTATTTCCTGCTGCCCAATCAGCCTGTCAACGACAATACCGGCTTTAGCCTCACCTGCATGGACAACGACGACAAAGATCTCGTCAGCGTCCTTAACATGCGGCACAAAGAGCGTCTGTTCCATTCTGATAATCGGGATTATCTCACCACGCAGGACAATGACTTCTTTGTTTTGAACTGTCTTTATATCGTCAGGCTTGATATTTATTGTACTGTCGATAGATGCAAGCGGTATAGCGTACATCTCCTCCTGGACTTT
Source organism: uncultured Selenomonadaceae bacterium (assembly GCA_905233325.1). Taxonomy (GTDB): domain Bacteria; phylum Bacillota; class Negativicutes; order Selenomonadales; family Selenomonadaceae; genus Quinella. The sequence goes on along the minus strand of CAJODU010000021.1, from coordinate 13,161 downwards.
GACAAGCATAGCTTGGATAATAGCAAGAGTCAGAGGAAGCTTGATTTTGAAAACAGAGCCCTCATTGACTTTAGTCTCAACATCAACGTGACCGGACAACGATTCAATCTTGGAGCGGACAACGTCCATACCGACGCCGCGACCGGAAATATCGGAAATTTTTTCAGCGGTGGAGAAACCCGGCAGGAAGATGATTCTAACTGCGTCGGCGTCGTCCATCTTATTGACTTCTTCTTGAGAGTAAAGACCTTTTTCAACGGCTTTGCGACGAATTACATCAGCGTCAATACCTTTACCGTCATCAGTGACCATGATAACGACGTTATTGCCTTCGTGACGGGCAATCAGACCGACTTCACCGACACGCGGCTTGCCTTTAGCCTCGCGATCGTCCGGCATTTCAACACCGTGATCAAGAGAGTTTCTCAGCAAGTGCATGATAGGATCGCCGATTTCATCGATAACGGTACGATCAAGCTCTGTCTCTTCACCTTCAATGGTGAGGTTGATTTCCTTATTTAATTCCTTCGTGACATCGCGCACCATACGAGGGAAACGGTTAAAGACTTGGCTGACAGGAACCATGCGAACCTTCATAACGATATTTTGAAGGTCTGTAGTGACGCGATCCATCTGCTCAAGCGTTTCAGTGAGTTCTGACAACCTGTGAGTTTGCCCTATCTGCTCAAGGCGGACTTTGTTAATGACAAGCTCACCCATCAAGTTCATCAAAACGTCAAGTTTCTCTATATCAACACGAACTGACTGACTGCCATGAGACTTCTTTTGGGCACTTGCCGCGGGTGCTGCGGGCTTAGCTGCAGGTTTAGCGGGTGCTGCCAGTTTTGGAGCGGTCGCTGCTGCTTGTGGCGGTGGTGCTGCCGGAGCAGGAGCCGCTGCCGCAGGTGCAGGGGCAGGAGCTGCCGCTGCGGGTGCAGGTGCCGCCGGAGCTGCTGTTGCATTAGGATCAATAATGCTGGTCTCTGCCTTCTCCACTTCAGATATGCTCATTACAGCATCGCTGACAGCTTTTTCTTCAGCCCCCGTCACCAACACAACATCAAAAGAACGATCAAATTTCTCTTGCTCCAAGTCTTCAGCAGGGGGGATTGACTTTATAACTTCGCCCAATTCGTCAAGGGCATTCATAACCATATAAGAACGAGCGGATTTAAGCAAACACGATTCAGACAGTGTAACTTTGAGGAGTATTCCGTGCATACCGCCTTTTTGTGCTTCGGTGATGACATTCTTCTCAGTTTCGGACAAATCAACCAATGGAGTCGCTGCTGCCGCAGGTGCAGGAGCCGCCGCCGCAGGTGCAGCAGTAGCCGGTGCCGTTGCAGGAGCCGCTGCAGGTGGAGGGGCTGATCCCGGCTTGGAAATAGAACTCAATTTAGCAACAAGATCGGAAACATCAATCAAATCTTCGGGATCACCGTTGCCAACATTGTTAATCATCTGTTCGAGGGAATCAACGCACTTGAACAACGTATCAATTATGTCTTCACTGACTTTGAGCTGCTCTTTACGCAGCATGTCAAGAACATCTTCCATCTCATGCGTGAGTTCGGCGATCTTGTTATAACCCATAGTCGCCGACATACCCTTCAGAGTATGAGCATTACGGAAAATTTCATTTAATACCGACAAATCCTCCGCGTTGTCTTCCAGTCCCAAAAGTCCGTCATTTAATGATTGTAAATGCTCGTGCGACTCATCAAGGAACATATCCATATATTGATTATTTTCAGCCATATAATTTGCGCTGCGGTTGGTTGATTAACCGCGCTTCCCTCCTTTTTGGTATATCTAAGAGCGGAATTACTTTCATTACTCTATATCATTAATTTATATTAACTAAATCATTTTGCCACTGCATCTACAATGGCACTTGCAATCTGTGAGAGTGGCCTGACTTCATCTGAAAGCCCTGCATCTACTACAGCCTTAGGCATCCCATAAACAACACAACTGCCCTCATCTTGTGCTATACAGTAGCCTCCATTTGCCTTGATTTTCTTCATTCCCTCACAGCCGTCACAGCCCATTCCCGTCATAATCACACTTACGAGGTCTTTTTTAAACTGAGCAACAGAGTCAAACAGGACATTTACTGCCGGTCTGTGATTTCCGACAGGCGGCTCTTGACTCAGGACGATCTTTCTGGTATTGACACCTGCAGGAGCAACTCTCATATGATAATTACCGGGGGCTATGTAAACTTGACCATCTTTGATGATCTCGTCGTTTTCGGCCTCTTTGACAGATATTGCAGATATTGCATCTAATCTTTCGGCAAGGGACTTGGTAAATCCTGCCGGCATATGCTGAACTATCACAACACCACAGGGCAAATTGCCGGGTAAGCGTGTTATAACCGATTGAAGAGCTTGGGGCCCTCCGGTTGAAGTTCCTATTGCAACCAGTTTCTTAGAGCTTGACTTTAAAGGTGCAGCGGGTACGTCAGATGTTGAAGGTACATGCTTGATGACAGGTTTCTGCCCAAGTTTTAAGCCGCTTCGCTGTGGGAGATCTATCTTTCGCTTTTGCCAAAGTCCACTCACAGGTGGAGATTTCGCCGCTGAAAGTGATGTTGTATTTGTCGGAGGTGGTGACAATGAAGATGTAGCCGTTTTTGAAGTTGATGGAGTCGAAGGTGACAGCGGCTTTGGAGTGAAAGTAAGCGGCCTATCGGAAGATACTTTCGACTTGCTCACATGTGCCTGAGCTGCCTCTCGACATTTCGTAATAATTTCATCTTGAATATCGTCGATTTTTGAGATAGAGGCTCCTGCTTTGCTGATAAAATCAACCGCACCCAACGACAGTGCTCTAACCGTTGCATCTGTTCCTCTTTGAGTCAAACTGCTGAACATCACAACAGGCGTCGGACATTGCTCCATAATCATTGAAAGAGCTTGTAGTCCGTCCATCACCGGCATAGTTACATCAAGCGTAACAACATCGGGCTTTAGCTGCTTAACTTTTTCAACAGTGTCTTTTCCATTGATCGCTGTTCCTACTACCTCAAAGTCGCTCTGCTTGTTAAATAAATCGCAGAGAATCTTTCGCATGAAGGCAGAATCATCAGCAACCAAAACACGAATCATTCCGCTCACCTCATTCTCAATAGAACACCAAAAAACTTAACAATCAATTAATGATTATATTCGCTTGTTATGGAAAAGTTCCTTCAATTATTGACAAAAATATTAGATAATTTGCCAATATTATCAAAAACACAAAATAAAACGCGTAACCTCAACGATTACAGCGATTATCAAAAATGAAATATATCACTCAAGAAGGACAGCCAGCCCTTCGTTACTGTCATATCAGTACCATTTATTATCTTATCTGCCAATTGATCTATACATTTTGAGGCAATACAATCCGGCTTTTCTATAATAAAAGGTCTCTGCTTTTTGACACATTCAATTACCGTTCTGTCCTCGAAAATGTAGCCGGCACTTTCAATTTGAATATTTAAAATTTTTTTTGCAGTTGCATTGAGTTTTTCAATGACTTCATCACGCTCTTCTTCGTCGAAGATACGATTGATAATCAACTGAATATTTTTCCTTTTGGCATGCAAATTGTAAGTTTTAAGTACGGCAAAGGCATCGGAAAGAGAAGTAGGCTCCGGCGTAGTAATTAGTAAAACTTCATCGGCAGCAATAAGGAAATCTATAACATGGCGACCAAGACCGGCACCTGTATCAACTAAAATTATATCGGCCAATTCATCAAAAGAGGCCAATTTTCTATGAAGTATTCGCCGTTCTTCAGGAGTAAAATTTAAAGCCTTCTCGACACCTGAGCTGCCGGAAATATAATTAATTCCATACGGACCCTCGACGAGAACATCTTGCAGTTCAATTCCATCTTCCAAAAGATCAAGCATATTACGTTTAGAGATGCTGCCAAGCAATACATCGACATTCGCCATACCAATATCAGCATCAATAAGAAGGACACGCTTGCCGTGCATTTTCAAAGCAGCCGCCAAATTAACGGCGATATTTGTTTTACCCACACCGCCCTTGCCGCTGGTGATTGTGATGACTTTAGATTGTTTGTTGGAATCCGAAGTATTCTCAAATGTGACGATAGAAGACTCTTCTGCTTGAATTTTAGCCTCAGCCTTATCTTCCATCAATTTCCTTAAATTTGATGCCTGATCTGACATAACTTTTCACCGATATTAAATATCGTTCCTTCAAATTTTTTTATTCTTGTGAAATTGAAATATTTTTTCTGAGCAGTAAATCAGCCAACACTTCTGAACTTGCCGGAATTATATCGTCCGGCACACTCTGACCGTTAGTTATATATGATAATGAAAGTTTCTGCTTATAGAGAAGATTTAAAATCAGCCCCAGACTCGCCGTCTCATCAGTCTTTGTAAAGATGACTTTATCCGGTTCGCAGACAGAAAATTTTTCAAGAATATCAATCGCATCGCTGCTCTTTGTCGTGGTACTCAAAACCACATGTTTCTCTATTCTCGGATTCGCCCGCAGAAATTCCTGTAACTCTTTCATCTGAAATTCATTATACTGACTTCTGCCTGCTGTATCAATCAAGATTAAATCTTTATTTCTATGCTTGTTGATTGCTTTCGACAGTTCAGCCGGAGTGTAGACAATCTCAAGAGGTAAACCCAAAATATCTGAATAAGTCCTGAGCTGCTCAACGGCAGATATTCTGTAAGTATCGGCAGTTATCAGTGCCGCAGATATTCCTTGCTCAAGTACAAATTTAGCGGCGATCTTGGCAAGTGTGGTTGTCTTGCCGACGCCTGTCGTACCGAGCAGTGCTGCAATTCTGACACCATGGCGATTGAGTTTTATTCCTTCAGAGCAGTTCATATTTTCGTTGAGGAATTTTGTCAAAGTAGCCTTCGCCTCACGAGATTGACTGTCCGCAAGCGTTTCCCCTGCCTCAACTTGTGCCGCCATACTGTTTAGGATCTCTTCATTGATTTCTTGACGCCTCAAAGCCTCATGCAGTGAAATGGAGCCGCGATTACCGTCCTTGCCCATAACCTGAGCAAGCAAGGCCTTCATTTGGGCGATCTCATTCTCCAGCCTCCGTATTTTATCTTGACTTTCAGGAGAATCCTCAACCGTTTTATTTACACTGCTCAACTTACCGATCTCTTTTAGATCTGCTTGTCGCTGCTGTTGATGTTCTTGTTGGGCTTGCAAATACACCTGCCTGATCTGCTCTTGGGCTTGTGCCTGTACTTGAGCCACTGCCTGTTGCATAGCTTGTGCCATTTGCATTTGATTGAATTGTGCCATCATCATTGCTTGAGTCTGTGCCAACTGTGCCGGTGTCATAGTCTGTGACATATCTGCCTGTTGCTGATTAGTTGCCTGTTCTGCAGCATTTGTCGGTACAGCTTGAGCGGCTTGGGGATTTTCAACTTGATTGGATTGTACGGTTGCAGCGACTTGAGATGATTGCGAGGGTTGCTGCTGTGGAGTTTGTGCTTGTTGAGGATTTACTTGTAGCGATTTTGGCGATTGAGGTTGTGGCTGCGGTTGAACAGGCACTTGCTGAGATTGTACGGATTGAGATTGAACAGGCTGATATTGTTGTGATGTCTGTTCCGCAACATTTTGAGCAGTATTATTAATTTGACTAGTTTGTACAGGTTGTGGCTGTGGCTGAATTTGTTGTACTTGAGGCGGTGCAGAAGGTTGTACTTGCTGCTGAGATTGTTGAGGAATTTCAGACATAGGTTGAACTGCCGTATCGCCTCTGATTTCACTTGATTGAATAGCATTTACTTGTGTTGTAGATGAATCAATCACCGAATTTTCACTATTGTAAGGCTGTACTGCTTGTTTACTGGATACATCAGAATTTTCAACAGCATTATTTGCCGGTGGATCTGCTGAATATACATTCTCGTCCGGCTCATTTTCAACATCTGACTCACTCAGCTCCATAGATTGTGACTTAATGAACGCCGTCTCATTAGCCTGTCCTTCTGCTGAAATCGCTGATTCTGATTTTGGTGTATTTAAATCACTTCTGGAAGAAATATCCACCTCATAAGGCACACGCGGATCTTCTGCGGTATCGTAAGGCATTGGAGGATCAGGTCTTGGCTCTCTTTGATTGGGATTCATTGCCGTTTCAAGTGAAGAGGCTTGATTTATATTAGGATCCATTGTCGCATCTGTTTCCTCTTCCTCATATACGGGATCCGCAGGAAAGAGAGATGATTTCCCCTCATTTCTCGGCGGTGGATTTAATTCTCTCTCCGCCATTGCAACGCCTTCTGCAGTACCGTTCGTCTTGTATTGTGATAATACAGTCTGTGGCATCATGGGACGCTGTGGAATTTCAGGTTCTTTCTTAGGTTCCGGCTTTTCATCTTCAATGGCAGCCGTAATTTCAACTATTTCTTTACTTCCTAATCCCAAAAGTCCGCCTTCTTTATATTTTTTCGTGTGTAGGATTACGGCATCGTCACCAAGTTCCGCCTTCATCTTTGCCACGGCTTCTTTCATAGTGGGTGCCTTGAATACTTTTATCTGCATTTTAAATCTTCACCACTCCAAGAATCTGAATTTCAACCGATTGGTCAATTTCAGCGTGTGAAACTACGATTAATCCGGGTACGGATCTCTCAACGAGTTTTCTGAAATACAATCTTATAGCCGGACTAGTCAGAACTATTGCCTGATAGCCCATATTTGTCAATTTTTCAAGTTCAACATTCAACGACTGAACGAGACGGCGCATTGAATCGGGATCCATACTGACAAATGAGCCGTGATCCGTTCTCTGTATACCTGCCGCAATTCTATTCTCAAGTGCCGGATCAAGTGTGACACAGGGCAAAGTATTATCTTGAGTGACTTGCTGAGTTATCTGCCTTGCCATCGCGTGGCGGACATATTCCGTCAGAATTTCAGTATCCTTTGTCGCCCTTGCATAGTCGGCAAGGACTTCAAGGATCGTTGCCATATCGCGAATAGATACTCTTTCACGAAGGAGATTTGCAAGGACTTTCTGAATTTCACCGATACCCATGAGTTCAGGAATGACTTCATCAACAAGAGATTGATGAGTCTTGCTGAGGTTGTCGATAAGGTTTTGAGTTTCTTGACGACCGAGAATTTCAGCAGCATGTTGCTTGATGACTTCCGTCAAATGTGTTGCAAGGACGGACACCGAGTCAACAACGGTATAACCATTCAATTCTGCTTGCTCCCTCTCACTTTCAGGTATCCACAGTGCAGGCAGTCCGAAGGCCGGCTCAATAGTCTCAATACCCGGGACTTCCTCAAACACTGTGCCGGAGTTCATTGCAAGGAAATGATCCAGCAGCAATTCTCCGCGAGCTATTTCCATACCTTTCAGCTTGATTATATAAGCATTAGGCTTTATCTGAATATTATCTCTGATTCTGATTGTCGGCACAACAAGACCCAATTCAAGAGCACATTGTCGTCGAATCATGACGATACGATCAAGCAGATCGCCGCCCTGTCCCGTATCAACAAGCGGTATCAATGAGTAACCGATTTCCAATTCCATAGGATCAACCTGCAAGAGCGAAACAATATTTTCAGGTCGAGTAGCCTCTGCCTTCGCTTGAACTTCCTTCTCCTCTTCGGTAGTCTCCATACCTTCTTCGTTGGCCTTTTTGAGGTTGTAACCTATGAAACCGCAAGCAATGGCGAGGCAGAAGAACGGTATACCGGGAAGACCGGGGACAATGGAAAGCAGCAAGAGGACGGAACTGACGATAAAGAATATTCTTTCGTTTCTGAAGAGCTGATTGATGAGATCATGACCAAGGTTGCCTTCAGAGGCGGCACGAGTAACGATGATACCTGTTGCCGTGGAGATCAGCAAAGCCGGAATCTGACTGACTAATCCTTCACCGACAGTCAACAGAGTATAAGTCTGCAGAGCGGCAACCGCCTCCATATCTCTCTGCACCATACCGATGACAAAACCGCCGGCAATGTTAATCAGCATTATGACGATTGCAGCAATCGCATCACCTTTGACGAACTTTGAGGCACCGTCCATAGCACCGAAGAAGTCTGCTTCGCGCTGTATCTTCTCACGCCGGATTTTCGCCTCAGCATCAGTGATTGAGCCTTGATTGAGATCAGCATCTATAGCCATCTGTTTACCGGGCATTGCGTCCAATGTGAAACGCGCAGAGACCTCAGCAACACGCTCAGAACCTTTAGTTATAACAATAAAATTGATTATGACAAGGATTATAAACATGATAAAACCGACGACAGGATTACCGCCGACGACAAATTGACCAAATGCGGTTATAACCTCACCGGCATAACCGTTGATCAATATCAAACGCGTTGAAGATATATTTAGTGCCAATCGAAAAAGCGTAGTCACCAAAAGCAGCGATGGAAATACTGATAAGTCAAGTGCTTCTTCGTTATAAATCGTGCTCATAATGACCACGAGTGCTATTGTGATATTGAGACATATCAAAAGATCGAGGAGCGGCGTCGGCACAGGAATGATCATCATGATGACAATCATTACCAGCGTAAATGCAATTATGACATCGCTGTATTGCTTTATCAATGCACCCAACGAAAACCTGCCGACGATGCTGTCCGGTGATGCAGCCATTCTTTTCTCCTTTTTACCATGTTGTTTCCTAAGTTCGCCTAACGACTGTTCCAGCCGCGCAAATACATCTTTACCCATAATCCTTAACTGCTACAATCCATATTAAACTCACCTATATATTAATTTTAATCTGTCGTGTCAATCATGAATCAAATATCTTGCTCACGAACACAACGATAATTCTTCATTATTCTATGCTGCCGACCTCTGTGCCTGTTTCGGGACACGATTCTTGAGACGGTATACATAGGCCAAAACTTCAGCCACCGCTTGATACAGTTCATTAGGAACCATATCTCCAACTTCAGCAGCAGCATACAGTGCACGTGCAAGGGGCTTATTCTCGACTATGGTGATCTTATGTTCTTTTGCTATCTGTTTGATTCTGTCAGCTACCAAATCTTGACCCTTCGCAATCACCAGCGGTGCAACCATACCTTGTTTATACATAAGTGCAACTGCAAGGTGTGTAGGGTTTGTGATAATTACATCAGCCTTGGGAACTTCCTGCATCATGCGCATCATTGCCATTTCACGCTGCTTACGGCGAATCTTGCCTTTAATCTGCGGATCACCTTCCATTTGCTTATGTTCGTCCTTGACTTCTTGTTTTGACATTTTCAAATCTTGAGTAGTCTGCCATCTTTGATAAGCATAATCCAACACTGCCATAATAATTATTATTGCTATTACCTTGAAAACCATATTGAATATTATACTGGCAATCTCCTCTAAACTCCTGCCCAAGTCAAAATACATTAAATATGGCATAAATGGTATTTGATCTTTTAGGTACATGTAGAGGAAAGAGCCTATTATTGCTATTTTAAATAAAGACTTAACCAACTCAACCAATGAACGCTTGGAAAAAATTCTTCCAAAACCATTAATGGGATTTAGTTTGCTTAATTTTGGTTCTATTTTTTCTGTGCTGACCATTAATCCCACTTGCAAAACATTTATTCCAAAGCCTATGATCATAATCGCAGCCATAACAGGAAATGAAGTTTTTGCCAAAAGGAGCATTACACCTATAAATAATTCCCTTATAGTCTCAATGCTGGTACTTTGTGCAAGATGTGTGTAAATATAAACTGTATACTCTGATATATTAGTGTAAATATATTCCCAAAGAATCCTTAAACAGAAGAAACCCATCAATAAGACGAAGGCTGTATTGAGTTCCTGACTTCTGGCGACCTGCCCTTTTTTTCTGGCATCTTGACGCCTTTTTTCAGTCGGTTCCTCAGTTTTATCTTCACCTTCGGCAAATCGCTGTAAATTAAAATCTATTGATTTATATGAAGGTTTTAATTCGTTATTAGAGTCAAAATCACTCATTTCTAAAAATATTCTGTCATGAATTTTAATGTAAAACAATCTATGGAGCAATCGCTTTAATTGCAAGTGATATATTTCCATACATTTCATTAAAAACCACATCCAGAAATAAAACATAAAACGGCACTACAAACGCAAGCATACATATACCAACCATTATATGCATCGGTATACCGACAACGAAGATATTCATCTGCGGCATAGTTCTTGCCAAGATACCAAGACCGACATTTGTCAACAAAATAGCAAACGTTACCGGCATGGCTATCTTCATTCCCGCCACAAAAATACCTGATGTTATATCTATCATCAAATCAGTGAATGATTCTGTCCATTGCATCCCCAAAAGCGGGACAACTCTGAAACTTTCTGCCAATGCTGCAATGATCATATGATGTCCATTAGTGACCAGAAATATCATAATTGCCAAGTTATAAAGAAAACTGCCAATAAGCGGTATTTGCTGGCCTGAAGTGGGATCCATGACGTTGACGATAGCAAAACCGACCTGCATATCCATAACTTTACCGGCCAAGTTTATAGCCGCAAAAGAAACAAACGAGACAAAACCAATTAACCAGCCTATAAATAATTCCTCTAAAATCATTGCTGCATACATCAGTATCGTTGACGGAAATTCCACAAATGTGCCGGAATCTACAACCGGAAAGAGTACAAAAGTGAAAGCAAATGCCGCCACAGCTCTAAATTGAATTGGTATATTCAAACTACCAAAAAAAGGTGAAAGCATAAAAATGCCTGATGATCTTGTAAGTACAAGTATAAACGCTCCTATATGATTTTGCAATATGTCATAAAAGTCGAACGTATCATTCACCTCTTCTTGCACTTAGAATCAACTGATACGATATGGCAGATTTACAAAAATTTCCGTTACAAACCCAACCATTATTTTAAGCATCCAAGGACCAAAGATCAATATAGCAACAAAAACCGCTATAATTTTAGGAATAAAAGCCAAAGTCTGCTCATTTATGGAAGTTGTAGCCTGAAATACACTGACCATGAGACCGACAGCCAAACCCAAACCCAGCATCGGCGCAGCTACAAGCATAACCGTCATCAAAGCCTGTTGAGCCAACTGTATAATCAAATCTCCGGACACTCGACTACACCACCATTCTAATGCAATGTCAAAAATTTATACTGAGAAAAATATCACAATCACTTGAAACTAAGTATCAACGAATGAATCAATAAATGCCAGCCGTCAACCATAACGAATAGCAATATCTTAAACGGCATTGAGATCATAACCGGCGGCAGCATCATCATACCCATTGACATAAGCGTACTTGCGACTATCATATCAATAACTATAAAAGGCACATATATCATAAAACCAAGTTGAAAGCCGGTTTTAAGTTCGCTGATGACAAAGGCCGGTATCAAAGTAAATGTCGACACGTCGTCCTGTGTTGCCGGTCGTTCTGCCTCTGATAAATTTACGAACAAAGCCAAATCTGATTCTCTTGTCTGTTTGAACATAAATTCACGCATAGGTGCGACGACATTATCAATGGCCTCTTCTTGTGATATTTGTCCCGCAAGATAAGGCTGCAACCCGTTATCATTTGCTTGACTCCAATATGGTGCCATCAAATAAAACGTCAAAAAAAGTGCTAGCGAAATCATCACCTGGTTAGGCGGGACATTTTGAGTTGCCAGTGCATTGCGAAGAAATCCGATTACAACAATGATTCTGATGAAGGAAGTTGTCATAATCAGAATACCCGGTGCCAGTGAAGCCAGCGTCAATACCGCCATTATCTGCAGCGTTGCCGACACGTCCTGCGGATTTTCGGAAGTTCCTACATCTATATTAATATTTGGAATCAAAGGAGCTGCCTCTGCATTAGTTGTCAACAACAGCAACAAAGCCACACTTGATAATAGCAATAAATTGTGCCTCAATAGTCTGACACTCCTTAATTAATGCCGCTTTTTCAAATTCGAGAGTTTTTGCATTATTGAGGATAGTGAGCCGAACTCTTCCGAGAACATATCTGATGCAAAATCTCTTGATTTTTTTCTTAATCGCTCAATCTCTTCGGGATCAATGATCTCCGACAACAATGTTATGGACTGATCCGTAACACCTAACAAAAATACTCTGTCAGCCATTTCAATTATGCAGACAGAGCGGTTTGGTCCGAGCGGCAAATTCTCCAAAACTCTGCCGCCATGTCCGGAAATACGAGCATTGAACCTTCCGCCCAGGAATTTTGTAGCTATATAAGCCATCAAAAACACAATGCCAAATACAGCCAAAAGACTCAAAACATATGCTATTGTGGACAACCAAGAAACCCCGGTAGGCTGCGGTTCTACTTCTTCATATCCCGCCAAATACCCACCGGCTGCTTCTACGGTCACCTGTCCTGCGCTCAGTAGTAATAATGAAGTCAAGGAGAGCGCAATCATCAAAAAATATTTCTTACCTTCAAACATTAGCCAACAGCTTTACGAACTGCCTCTAAAACACGATCCGCTTGGAAAGGCTTGACAATGAAGTCACGGGCTCCGGCTTGAATTGCTTCAATAACCATTGCCTGTTGACCCATTGCAGAACACATAACAATCTTAGCATTGGGATCAATTTTTCTGATTGCCTTTACAGCAGAGATACCATCCATTTCCGGCATTGTTATATCCATTGTGGTGAGATCAGGTCTGAGTTCGTTGTATTTCTCAACGGCCTTCATACCATTTTCAGCCTCACCGACAACCTCGTATCCGTTTTTTGACAAAATGTCCTTGACCATCATTCTCATAAATGCCGCATCATCAACGACCAAAACTCGTACTGCCATGTTTCATCTCTCCTCTTTATCATTCTATCTGGCAATTAATATCAAAGTAACTTCATAAATGATAGATATGTGTCCGATTAAGTAAAATCAAACAACATATATTCTACATTCAGTATCAAAATTTGTCAATGCATTTTATCAATCCTAACAAATGGATTATCTATAATCAATGACAAGGTGATACACAAGTATTATTGCAATCTTGCCGCTCTCTCGGCGGGTGAGGCAATTTCGGTAATTCTGACGCCGAAGTTTTCATCTATAACAACGACTTCACCTTTTGCCAAGAAATGACCATTGACTTGAATTTCCACCGGCTCACCGGCAAGTTTATCCAATT
>CAJODU010000020.1 GCA_905233325.1 uncultured Selenomonadaceae bacterium | reverse complement strand
ACTATTAAAAATATTATCATTATAAATTTTGTATTCATTAAATTGAACGCCTCCGCCTATAATAATAATACTAACTTTGTACGCCGTCAATGATAAAATCACGGAATCACGGAATTCAATTTTTGAATGTGATATTTTCCTAAGTCATAATTCCCGCCATTCTGAGCAGATACTTAGCATTAGTCGTGTGGCATCTGCCTTCGCGGAGCTTGAAGTCGAATTTAATTTCATCGTCGACGTAGTATTCCTCAAAATGAGCGTTGGTGACGGGCGTGTTGTTTCTACTCGTGAGGTCGCAGAGTTCAAAGTCGTGTGTTGTTACAAGTGTAATGCTCCAGTCATTGGTGAGACGACGGATTGCCTCTTTAGCACCGACAATCCTATCCATTGAGTTAGTGCCTCTGAAAATCTCATCAATGCAAATGAACATGGGATTTTTAGTCTCACTGTATTCAATCATACTCTTAATCCGCAACAGTTCAGCATAGAAGGTTGAAAGTCCTTGACTGATGTCATCGTTGACGCGGATTGAAGTGAAGATTGCCATTTTGCTGACTGAAAATTTTTCGGCACAGACAGGCGCACCGGCATAAGCTAAAAGCACGGTACTGGCCAGAGTCCTGATCCACGTCGTCTTGCCGCACATATTTGAGCCGGTGATGATAGTCGTCCCTGCGGTAAGTTTTACATCGTTGGTGACGGCTTTTTTATCGGCAATCAACAAACTTGACAGACTTTTAGCCTCAATTTTGGGAGTGGGATCATCAATAAGCTGGGGAAAGCAGAAAGTAGTTCGCGTCTGTCCAATCGAAGCAAGAGATAGCAACACTTCCATTTCAGACCAGGCATCTATCCATTTTCTCAAATATTTTGCAGCATTTTCGTTAAATCTCAAAAAATTCATCACACAATGAAAATCAAGTAGCAGAAAAGCATTGCCGAGAATGAAGAAGACCGGATTGCGTCTTGTTTCAACGACATCAACCAACAGTGAGAACCTTTGTAATTCCTCTGCGGCAGATATTTCACCTGCGAGTGATTCGCGAATTTTTGACAGACATCTTGAGTTGAAGTCCGTTTCCTCAATGCGATTGAATATTTCTTTGTAGAGCCGCAACTCACTTGAAATTGCTTGCAGCGGCTTTAGTATTTCTGAAGTCCTTCGCAGGAAAATCAGCGATATTAAAAGTGAAATCAGTGGGATTGCCGAGACAATGGCAATATTTCCAATGACGCCATAGTAGGTTAATACCAGCGTGAAGAGGAAGACAGGCAACACGAAGAAACGCAGATTGTAGATTGCACCAACTTGCTTGAGCGGTTCTTCTATCATTTCTATCAATTTTGTTGTGTCGTGATTGTCAGGCAGAAGTCTTGCATAGGCTTCAAGGTCTAGTGAAAGACGCGGTCTTGTCAAAAGTTCTGAAACCCCTCTTTGACGGAATCTCACTGCTGAAAAATCTGCCGGCGGTATAGGTGAGAGTGCCTCGGCAAGTCGATCTCTGCCGCGTTTCGTCCTCGCCGCGCAGATGTATTGAAAAATAGATCCTTCGCCAAAGATGTATAGATCCACGTCCTGCGGCCTGTTGTTCTTGAGATAGATGCTGCCGTCGTTTGATCTCTTCCTCCAAGTTCCGCCTGCACGCGAGATATAGGAATTGTGAACAGCCAGGCGACTTTTTAGAAAGGCACTGCGGCGACGAAGTTGTTCGTGATACCTGACCATAGTAAAAAATATCAAAAAAAATATCAGAGCACTCTCATAGCAATAAGGAAAGCCCTCATAACCGGCAATCAGACAAGCAGTCATCAATATAAATATGATTGTCCGCCCGATAATGATCTGCTTCCCACGCTTGTGAATATCTTTCTGCTCTGCTAAATCAATTTCTCTTTCGTTAGCATAAAATTTTCTATCCACTATAATAACTCCAATATCTCATTAGTCAACACGCATTGCCTTCATTTCTTTTTTATGTTTATACATTAACTTGTCAGCACGTTTGAAGACATTATCAAAGCTGCTGTCCAGCTCTGAATCATAGAGTGCAACGCCTATTGAGGCGGAGACTTTCTCCCATTGTTTCAACGAATCATTTTTGCTGATCTTTTCAAGTTTAGTGTTAAATTTCTTAACGAGAGTATCAATATTATCATAATCATCATTTTCGATAATGACGACAAACTCATCACCGCCGATACGAAACACCAGAGAATTTTGAAATATTTTGCAGACAATTCGACAGAGTTTCCTAATGGCCACATTGCCTTGCTCGTGACCAAATGTATCATTAATGCGCTTGAGGAAGTTTAAGTCTATCATAGCGACGCCGAATTTAGTGTAACCGTCGGACATCTCCCATTCAATGCGGCGAACTTCTGCGTCGTAAGCGGTTTTATTGCGAATACCCGTTAAAGCGTCCTTGTGAGCCAATTCATGCAGAGTATCAGCATATTTCTTTGTCGTTGAAAGTTCCCTTGCAGTCTTCAACAGATTTGTCATATAGTTTTCAAGTTCAAGAATCATAGCAGCTATCTGTTGTGCAAGGGCGGAGATCTCATCATGCCCTACAGCTTCATTTTCTATAATGCCGGCGATGGTCGGGTCTTTAATTTGTGAATACTCTCTGACACTCAGCTGGAGATGTGCCAACTTTGAGATGTAGCGATCATTGATGAACCAGAGCAGAGCAGCCACACAAACGAACAATATTGCAGCCATACCAATACTTTGATTCAAAGTGCGGTTGAATATCTCCCGATTGACAGCATCAATCTCAACTTCCGTGCCAATGACACCCAGTTTTTTACCATTGATAATCAGCGGCATATAATAAGCGTAGGTCTTGCCAAATTCGTTATCATAAGTATCATAGCCTTCGGGAATCTCGCCGGTATTCCAGGCTTCCCACATCTTCTCATGGTCTTCCGGCACTTCAAAGACATCTGTACAAGGAGCGATATATTTAATACCGTCTACCGTTTTTTCTTCACGAACAGTGTCGATCACCCAGTACATGTGCCAATCTTCTTTGGTAGGAACAAGATAGTAAGCATATTTTATACCGAAACTGTCACGAGCCTTTTCAAAAACATTGAGCCAATATTCAAACCTGTAAGCAGCATATGCTTTTTTGACATCATCACTGAGTTCAGTGAATTTTATGTCAACGCCTAAAGTTTTACCCGGATATTTAGTCGCAAATAGTGATTCAAACTTCTTCTGCTCCGACTGATAATCATCTTTGAAATCATATCGCACCAAAACTTCATCATAATGCAAAATGAAGTAATTTTGAAAATCCGCGAAATTTTCTCCATCTGCCAACATCAATTCTTTGAGGTAGTCAGCGATGCGTTGAAGGTTTTCTTCACATTGCTTTTTATAGGCACTTGTTTGGTTATAGTAGATGTTGAAACCGCTCATCAACAACGTAACTAAAGAGAAGGTCATAAAAATAATTGCAAATCTAAACAACAAACTATCTGTCTTTTTTTCCATGAGTATTACCTTTTAGATTTTCCTAACCAGTAAAAATTGCACAAGTTCCCTTAAAAAGTCCGCTTCTGCACCGAATATTGATAAATTTTCAATAGCCTCATCTTTAGCCTCATTTGCAAGCCTTTTAGCTTCATCAAGTGAAGTCAAAGTGACATAGGTTGATTTATGATTGCGTTCGTCGCTGCCAATCGGCTTGCCAAAAGTCTTCTCATCGCCGACAACGTCCAGAATATCATCAGTAATTTGAAATACAAGTCCGAAACTATCGGCATATTTTCCAAGAGCCTCAATTTGCTTGCTTGAGGCACCGGCGAGGATTGCACCGGATTTAACCGCTGCTCTGAAAAGAGCTCCCGTCTTGCCTATATGCATTTTTCTGAGAGTTTCAAGATCGAGTTTTTTGCCTTCGGAGAGTATATCTATTGCTTGCCCGCCAACCATTCCGGCAGTACCGATCGCCTTGCTGATTTCATCAATCACAAATAAAATTGACGCATGATTTACACCACGCTGTCTCAACATAACTTCAAAAGCAAGTGTAAGCAGAGCATCACCGGCAAGTATCGCCATTGCCTCACCGTATACTTTGTGATTGGTCAGCTTGCCGCGCCTGTAGTCGTCGTTATCCATTGCCGGCAGATCGTCATGAATCAATGAGTAAGTATGTATCATTTCGATTGCACTTGCAGTTGTTAAAAATTTGCTGCCGCTCCCATTGACTGCATCAGCCGCCGCCATCAAAAGTATCGGACGGACTCTCTTGCCGCCGGACATAAGACTATATTTCATTGCGTCCATCAAAGTTTGATCTATCGTTTCGGTTTTATTGAGTTCCAATAATATTTCATCTTCAATCAGACGTATTCTTTTTTTCCACAACTCATTGAACATCAATATCATCTCCGCTATCAATTAACTTTCAAACAGAAGAAAACCGGACTGTCTGTCCGGCGGATAAATTTTAATTTGCGATTGCAGCTAGGATTCCGTTTACAAAACGTCCGGAAGTATCTGTGCCGTATTTTTTAGCTATCTCCACTGCGTCATTTATGATAATTCCCTTCGGAACTACCTTTTCGGCGAATTTTATTTCATATATAGAAAGTCTCAATACATTTCTATCGACTGTCGCCAATCGCTGAATAGTCCAGCTTTCTTTCAGATGAGCAGAAATAATTTCGTCGATCTCTTTCAGCCTTGCTCTGGTTTCCTTGACAACCTGTCTGACATAAAGACATTCAGATTGTCTGAGTTTTTTACCGCTTTCTATAACTGTATCTATGGCGCGATCCTCGCAGGACTCTCTATCCTCATCATCACCATCATTAAATTCTAATTGAAAAAGTGCTTTAAAAGCTATTTCTCTTGCAAGAGAACGACTCATTTAATTTTCCAGCTCCTATGTCACCAGCGTTGAAATCTGTCAGGTAAAATTTTGTTGAGTTTACGCAAAGTTTCGTCGATCAATTCATCACTGCTGTCAAATTGTGAGCCGATGTAAAGACCGATGAATCCGCAAAGAAATATAAAGAATGTATTAAAAAGTCCAAAAAGTAAAATACAGATACCCAAAAGAAGACCGATGACAAAACCGATTTTTCTTGTGCGATGCGTTTTAAAGAAATTCGCTGCATATGATTTTAAGTCTTTCCACATAGTAACACCGCCTTAAACTACACGCTTCTTTCTTTCCACCACCGCATTTGTGATGTCTTTTACTTTGATATCAACAGGAACTCCGCCTATCTGCAGAGCAGTAAAAATCGCTTTATCTACAGCATTGACTACGGATTCACTAACGCCGGGTGCAGAATGACCCTGCCCCAGAATAATTACCAGACGCACAGCTATCGGCACTTCGCCTTTTTTCTTCAGAAGTGTTATATTAACATCTCGAACACCGTTTACTGAAAACGCAGCACGTTCTATAACTCTCTTTATCGCGTCGACCGTAACCTTAACTTCTCCGGGTTCTCCTGCTTTTAACATTATTTCGCCGGCTGCCACTTGCTCTTGCTTTTTAAAGCTGAAAGCCAGAAAATACAAGCTGAAAATAAACATTACACCTAATACTATTTTTGTTTCCGGCTGCATAATTATATAATTCAAATAAGTTTGCCAGACTTTCTTAGGTATTATTCTCAAGCAAACACCGGCAAAGGCGACAACTGAGGAACCAACAACCAGGACATAGAGAAGCAGAAAAAAGCGACTTACAATGCCCATAACTTTTCCCCCTTCTCCTGTCTAATCATTAATGTACCCTGCTAACGTCTTCGATTTTTTCTTCTTCCTCAGGGAAGTTCACTCCTTGAACGTGGACATTGACTTCAACAACCGAAAGACCTGTCATAGTCTCAATAGCACGTTTAATGTTTTCTTGAGCTGCCAAAGCAACATCAGGAATACGAGTGCCATATTTGACGATAATGTAGAGATCAATGGCAGCTTCACGCTCGCCGACCTCAACTTTAACGCCCTTGCTGAAATTCTTGCGACCGAGCATTTCGGCAATACCGCCGACAAGTCCGCCGCTCATTCCGGCAATACCTTCAATCTCCGTTGCAGCCAAGCCGGCAATGATGCTCACTACCTCATCAGCAATGCGAATAGTACCGAGTGCGGAATCACTTTTCAAGCTCTCATTCTCGAATTCCATTTTAAAATCCTCCTCTTACAAAAAAGTTTATTCACTTTACTGCTATTATTCGATATACAGAAAAATTTTCCTGCTTATCGGTGAAATTTATTCTTCACTTTGACATTCGTGATACTAATATTTTTTCTTCGGACAACAAAATTTGCACCTGTTTGCGCTTTTCGTCCGCCTCTTTGACTGTAGCGGCTTTTTTGTCACTCATCCACTTTGCATAGAGTTCGGCACTCTCTCTTGACAGATCGCAAATTTTTATTCGGATATTTTGAAGAGGCTCAGCCGCCTTCGGTACATCCACATTGAATAATTCTTGCTTGCGAGTTTCCCAGTCCTTCTTGATGACATCATTCATCAGCTTTTTCAGACTTTCACGCGTTTCATCTTTACCGAGACTGCCGCTTGAGAGAATACTGCTGTATTTCTTTTCGGCCTCGCGGATAGTTCTGTCATGTTTAGTGATGATAGAATCAGTTTCATCTAAATATTTGTCAAGCTGCTCACGACGCATTTTATTGACGAGTTTAACGAAGTTGCTGAAATTCCGTATACTCACAACACGCCACATGTCATTGCTATTCTTTTCGAGCATAAATTCAAAAGTAAATTCTTCGGCGATCTCCGACTGATAGGCTTTAACGGTGACAACAGCCTGTCTGTCGCTGTCTTTGAGCATTTTAATGCTGTCTATGCTGCGAAAGTTTATTCTATTGAGGCCGGTGCGCTCTAAAATCTCTGAAGCTGCCATCAAATTGGGGTCTTGAGTATTTTTTGAATTTCCGTCATTGATGTATTCAAAGCTGCCATATTCCACATAATTGGCAATCGCGATTTTCAAACCTTCAGTCATGGGTAACTTGAGCATTTGTGTAATTTGCACAATATGATCTTTGAGTTCTTCCGACATGGAATGATCATCGTCAATCATTCCTTCAACGAAACTGTCAAAGGAAGTGCTTACAAGCCTGTCAACGTCCACCACACTGTTAAATTTGACTTTATCATGATCATGAATTGATTCGCGAAGAATTTTAATAGTATATTCAGGAGAATCTGTACGCGAATTTAAAAAACAGTTAATCATCACAAAAATTATGGAAACAGCGACAGTTACTCCTGCAATGATACCGTATTTTATACGACTTGACATAGAGATTTACCATCTCCTTCGACATTCAGTTATCAGGAAAATTCACAATTCAAATATTCAGTGCGGCACTGACAAAATCCCTAAAAAGCGGGTGAGGGTGATTCGGACGAGACTTTAATTCAGGGTGGAACTGACAGCCCACAAACCAAGGGTGGAGATTTTTTGCAAGCTCAACGACTTCAACTAAAGAATTGTCAGGCAAAGTGCCGGAAATAACCATTCCATTGCTGCCGAAAATATCGCGGAACTTGTTATTAAATTCAAAGCGGTGGCGGTGACGCTCATGAATTACGAGAGTATCTCCATTCATTTCAATATTGTTTGCGAGTTTGTCATCAACATTGGAATAAGCCTCATAAGTTGAAGTCCCGCCGACAACCTTGCAGGGATAAGCTCCAAGTCTCATGGTGCCGCCCTTGTCGGTAACGGAAATCTGCGAATCCATCAACGCAATAACAGGGTGCTCAGTCTCAGGACTAAACTCAGTGGAGTTAGCATCTGCGAAGTTGCAGACATTCCTGGCAAACTCAATAACCGCACACTGCATACCAAGACACAACCCAAAGAATGGTATTTTATTAATACGAGCAAAGTTAATCGCCTTGATCTTCCCCTCAATACCCCTGTCACCGAAGCCGCCCGGTACAAGGATACCCTTGCAGCCGCTGAAGACTTCATCTAAATCAACATCAGAAGCCTCAATTTTTTCAGCATTGACCCAATGGATTTTGACGGCGGCAGAATTAGCTATACCTGCATGGTGAAGTGCCTCAGTGACGGAGATATAGGCGTCCGGCAACTCAACATACTTACCGACGACAGCAATTTTGACCTTGCGTTCAGGGTGGTGGATTTTATAGACCATTTTCTCCCAATCTTGCATTTTAGCCGGTGAAAGATTCATGTTGAGCTTGTCGAGTACAATTTTATCAAGTCCCTCTTCCTGCATCATCAAAGGCACTTCGTAAATGGATTTAGCAGTAAGATTTTGAATGACAGCGGACTCGTCCACATCACAGAATAAGGCAATCTTTTTCTTCATGTCGCTTGGTATAGTCTGCTCCGTCCGACAGACAAGAATATCAGGCTGGATACCAATGGCTCTGAGTTCCTTGACACTGTGCTGGGTGGGCTTGGTTTTGAGTTCACCGGCAGCAGCAATGTAAGGTAACAGGGTTACATGAATGTAGAGGACGTTATTTTTGCCGACTTCCTTCTTGACTTGGCGAATCGCCTCAAGGAAAGGCAGACTTTCAATATCGCCGACAGTACCGCCGACTTCAGTTATAACTACATCAGCCTGATCGTGCTCACCAACAGCATAGACACGCTCTTTGATCTCATTTGTGATATGCGGAATGACTTGCACAGTCGAGCCGAGATAATCACCCTTGCGCTCCTTATTCAACACCGACCAATAGACTTTGCCGGTTGTGGTGTTGGAATTTTTGGTGAGGTTGATGTCTATGAATCGCTCATAGTGACCGAGATCCAGATCAGTTTCCGCACCGTCATCAGTGACGAAAACCTCGCCATGCTGATAAGGACTCATTGTCCCCGGGTCGATATTGATATACGGATCGAATTTCTGTATAGTGACTTTAATGCCTCGGCTTTTGAGAAGTCTGCCCAAAGAGGCGGCAGTTATGCCCTTACCGAGTGAAGAGACCACGCCGCCGGTAACGAAAATATATTTTGCCATAAATACCTCCGACATTAACAATACTTTTACTCTTCTTGTTGTTTGTCACTTTTACGCTTTTTGGAACTTCTGATTTCAGTCCCATCTTCACCGATTGAGACTGTGTGTGAAGAGGAGCGACTTCTTTTGACTTCAGGAGGAGTCCATTCAGTCAACCCCCAATGACCTTCGCCTTTGTCCCCTCTGTATTGAAAGCGGCCGTCCATATTAATCATGGTGTAAATTTCCGAGATGGCAACCGCCATTGATTGAACGGATTTTTTCTTTTTGTTGATGACCTCGGTTATGAGTGTTTTGTAATACATAGTTTCGCCGAGATCGGCAAGGATTCTGTAGGCAATGTCAACTTCTGACATTTTGGAATAATCTTTCTCATTAATATTATTTTTTTCCATAGCTATCTCCCTTTAATTTTACATTGATTCAGGTGCAGAGACACCAAGCAGACCAAGTGCATGCTTAATGACGTGAGCGGTAACTTTGATGAGTCCGAGTCTTGCTGAGGCAAGTTCACTTTCAACGCCAATGATTCTGCAATCACGATAAAAGGCGTGGAAGAGTGCCGCAATCTCTTGAGTATAGCGTGTGATCCTTTGGGGTGCATACTCTTTCGCCGCTTTCTCGATCTCCTCTTCATAATCTGCAATTTTATTTATCAAATCAATCTCCGAAGGGTGAATCAGCAGGTTGAAGTTAGGATTATCTCCCAGCTTGATATTCATCTCTGCCGTCTGGCGGAATATGCTGCAAATTCTTGCATGAGCATACTGGACATAGTAGACAGGATTGTCGCTGGACTTCTTCTTGGCGAGATCAAGATCAAAATCAAGCTGACTGTCCATAGAACGCATTAAGAAGAAGAAACGTGCTGCATCAGTGCCGACTTCTTCCATCAGCTCACGAAGAGGTATAGCATTGCCGCTGCGCTTGGACATTTTGACGAGTTCACCGCTGCGGTAGAGGGCAACCATCTGCAGGAAGAGGATTTTTAATTTGTCAGCGTCAAAACCCAATGCCGACATGGCCGCCTTGACTCTTGCTACATAGCCGTGATGATCTGCCCCCCAAATATTGATAAGTTCACCAAAACCGCGCTCAAACTTATTTTTGTGATAGGCAATATCAGCCGCAAGGTAGGTCGGCTCGCCATTCTCACGGACTACAACGCGATCCTTGTCGTCACCATAGTCGGTGGATTTCAGCCAAAGTGCGCCCTCATGCTCATAGATTATTCCTTTCTCCTTGAGAACGTCGATAGCCTCATTGACAGCCGCAGGGTGCAGAGTGCGCTCACTGAACCAATTATCAAATTCAACGCGAAAAGCCTTCAAGTCCTTTTTGAGTTCGGCAAGTTTGTCTTTGTAACCAAGCTCCCTCATGGCGTTCATTCGCTCTTCTTCGGATACATTGAGATATTTGTCGCCTTCACTCTCAATGATTCTCTTAGCTGTATCTATAATATCCTGCGCCAGATAACCGTCCTCAGGAAAGTCAACCTTTTGACCCAGCAGCTCCAAATAACGAGCATTGACGGACTTGGTGAGCTTGTCCATCTGATTTCCGGCGTCGTTGATGTAATATTCCGCCTCGATATTGTAACCGGCAGCACGCATGATGTTGACAATAGCCGACCCTGCCGCCGCACCGCGTCCGTGCCCGACGTGCAGGAGACCCGTCGGATTTGCACTGACGTATTCTATTTGAATTGTTTTGTTATTCTTATTAGGCAACTGACCGTAATTATCACCGTTATTAAAAATTTCTCTGAAATGATCATATATAATAGTCGGTTTCAAATAGAAATTCAAAAATCCTGCACCGGCGATCTCAATTTTCTCCACCTGCTCCAATTTGATACGATTTTTCAATTCTTCGGCGATCTTTCTGGGATTATTGTGAAAAATTTTAGCTGACTGCATAGCGAAGTTGGTTGCAAAATCTCCAAATTCTTTTTTAGGCGGCACTTCAAGTAAAACTTCAGGCAGACTGTCAGTATCGGCAATTTTAAAAATACCGTCTGAAATTGTCGATTGAGCTGCGTCAATGATCGCCTTCTCAAGTATATCTTTAATCTGCAAATTATCTCCTCCAAAATAAACATAAATAAGGAACCAGGAATTATACTCCGGTACTTAAATTCCTAATTCCTCATAGCAATTCATATAATCAATCAAGCAACTTTATCAACGGCAATGGCAATGTCGACCTTATGTCCGCCCAGATCCATTTCTATTGTCAAAAATTGTCCATTACTGAGTTTAATTTGGCTGCCCTTGCCGACAGTGAGGCTTGGTGTTGATATATCAACTTCCAGCTCTAACGCCGTGATATTAGTGGCTGTGTTCGCAGCAAGCATATTGGACATCTCAGAAATGGCTGACTGTGCCATAGCATCAATTTCTGCAACCGGCATACCCATCATCATTGTCGACGCTATAAATTTAGCCGTATCCTCATTCATATTATATACTACATTTCCGTGTATCTGTTTCGTAAAGCCAAGCATTACCGAAACGCCGAAATTAGTAATGGTTTTATTTTGTATATATGCTCTCGTTCTCTTTGGAATGGGAAAGCCGATTTGCGGCATGACTGAGATGAAAGCATCTATAAAAGGATTTACGAGTTTTGCATCCACAATATCATTCTCCTTCCGCAAAACCGACATTCATTATTATATCTCCAACTTCAGTTGAAGCGGTGAGCTTAAAAGTAGTGAGTTTAGGACTTGAAATTTTGATACCTGTACCAAAAATTGTACCGGGTGGAGTGATACGCATTTCTTTATCTTTGAAGACATCATTGATATTGGAAACGCCGCGACCAATTACTATATTGGACGCTTCCTCAACGGCCTCATGTATCTCATCTTCATCAACATCTTCAGTTCCCAGCATAATTTTGGCAAAATTTCTCATTGTCTCACTAGACATGTGCAGAACTGCTCGACCAACAGGGTAGCCGGTAAGACCGATAATGACTGCAATACCGTCAATAGATAGGTATCTTTTATCGTAAACCTCCAAAGTAATCTTACTCTGCATACCGATCAAATTTAGTATACCTTGCTGCAGTGCACGCTCAAAAGCCTTGGCATAGGATTCGCGAAGAACGGCTATCTTACTTACTCTCTGCTGGCTTAATAATAATAGAGTTTCGATAATATCGTTGGTGTTTACAGGTTTTTGAAGAAATGCACTTATTCCGGCAGCACGCCCTTGAGCAACGAGACTTGCATCCTTCATTGCGCTAATCATAACAATTTTAGCATCGGGATCATATCCGCGAATTTTTTTGCTGCATTCTATACCATCAGCATCAGGCAAATTCATATCCATAGTAACTATTTCAGGATTGAGTTCTTGATAAAGTTTTAACGCTTCTGCTGCATCTGCAGCCATAGCAACCACTTCAAAATTAGTTTTAGATAGATGATTTGCCAATATTGTTCGACTGATTTTGGAGTCATCAACGATCATTACTCGAACTTTTTCCACCAGCGCTCACCTGCTTTCAATGTAAATTTAATATTTCAAGCTGAATTGCTCACAACTCACAATTATCATTTAAATATTCGCCACAAAAAAATAAAATCCCTGCAAACATATAAAAAACTTTTTCGGGATTATTCAATTTGATTTAATTCTTCTTGATGTTCTTCAGAAGATTTTTTTACAGATGGCTGAACAAAATATTTTGGCTTTTTACGACTGACATCTTTGACCAGGTATGTTGATATTAATTCAGTCGTTTGCACTATGGTGCTGTCTATGACTTCTTGCGATAATTTAATTTTTTTGAGATTAGTCCTGCCGAGGAACGCACGCCTTTTGACGACTTTACCATCAGCAGTACGAATAATATCAACCAACACACCAATGGCAAAGACATTTTTGCGTGTTTGCATAAGTCCTACGCCGCCAATAACCGGTCCGGTGAAGGGTGAAATGAAGAGAGAGGCAGCCGAGCCGCTGATAGTATATGCCGTGCCCATAGGATTACTGACCAATTTACCTGTGCCTATACCTATCACTCTGCCCTCAATGAGATAATCAGCCTCTTTGCTGTCAGTCATTATAAATTTATCTTCTGCTGTCAGCTTATCAGTTAAATTTTCAACGAGCTTTTGGACAATTTCAGGATTATAAATATTATGATCGTCGGTGATCTCTAAAGAAATTGTTGGAGTATAAGCAGCAGCCGCTGAACAATTCATCAGGAGAAAAAGCAATAAAAATAATACCTTCACTTCAATCACAACCCGACATTTACAATTTTACTTTCACATACTTGATTTTGTTTAATTGTACCTATATAATATACCGAGCGTATGAAAATTTCAAGTTAGGAGTGTTAATTAATGAAAAATTTTTCCTATGTTCCTCAGCGTGTCTGCTCTAAGCAAATTATATTTGATATTGATGATGACAACAAACTTCACAATGTCAAATTTATGGGAGGCTGTCCGGGCAATCTCCTCGCTATCGGCAAACTCGTCGAAGGTCAAGATGCTCAAAAAATCGTTGACATTCTCAAAGGTAATGATTGCGGCGGTCGCGGCACATCGTGCGGTGATCAGCTCGCCATTGCCATTGAATCCGCCATTAAAAAATCAGCTTAATCAACCATTCAGCAAGGCTTGAAATTCATCTTCATTGAGAATTTTGATATTTAATTCAAGTGCCTTTTGAAGTTTTGAGCCTGCACTCTCGCCGGCAATGACATAATCAGTGTTTTTTGAGACACTGCCGCTGACTTTGCCGCCGCGCTCTTCGATTAATTCTTTAGCCTCGCTGCGTGTGAAATTCTCCAGCGTGCCGGTCAAGACAAATTTTTTACCGCTGAAGTTTTCGTTGAGGTGAGTGGCAGATTGCTGTCGATTCTCAGCAGAACCGAAATTTAAACCAAGCTCTTTGAGCTCATTGAGCAGGTTGATATTAGTTTCATCGTTGAAGTAGCTGCGAATGTGATTGACACTGATTTCACCGAGATCTGGAACAGCGATTAACTCTTCATCGTTCGCCGCGGCAATGGCATCAATCGAACCAAAATTTTTAATAAGATCGCGTGCTGCCGCTTGCCCAATACCGAATATTCCCAGCCCTGTCAAAAGTTTGGCAGGGTCATTATTTTTGCTGTCCTCGATAGCCTTGAGGATTTTTGGCGTGTTCTCGTGGATTTCTCCATTCTTTTTATTCTTGCCAAACATAGCTTTATCTATCAATAAATCATCATAATTTTTTAGTAAATATATATCAACAATATTTTTAATATAGCCATTAGCAATTAAATTATGAATAACAGAGAAACCAAAACCTTTAATATCCATTGCTGTCCTGCCGGCAAAGTTGATGATATGGCTTTCAAGCTGTGCGGGACAGTTGGGATTAACACATCTAAAATCAGCAGCATCCTCTTCGCGCTCAATTTTCTGTCCGCAAGCGGGGCAGGTGTCACCAATTTTGTAAGGTACAGCCTCATTCGACCGCTTGTCTTTGACGACAGATTTAATTTTCGGAATGATCTCACCGGACTTGTAGACTGTTATAGTGTCGCCAATTCTTATATCAAGCTCATCAATGAAGTCTTGATTGTGCAAAGTGGCACGCTCGACCTTAGTGCCGCAGAGGAGTACGGGATCAAATACCGCAGTGGGATTAATCCTGCCGGTGCGTCCGACGGAAAGCTCAATCTGTCTGAGGATAGTTTCCTTCTCCTCCGGCGGATATTTATAAGCAATCGCCCAGCGAGGAAATTTACTTGTTGCGCCAAGTTCCTCACGCTGCGCGAAGGAATTAATCTTGACAACAGCACC
>CAJODU010000019.1:20923-27773 GCA_905233325.1 uncultured Selenomonadaceae bacterium | reverse complement strand
AAGGTCTATTTTGATATAAGCCCGTAGTTACGGCAATCTCCTCTTTTTTTATATTCTGAAAAAATTTTTTTAGAAAAAACCTTGACATTTTGACTTTCTCGTGATAAAACATATGCACAGTAGTTGACGCTGCTGATTAAATTTTGTAGCCGAAAGGCTCAGAAAGAAGGTACATTTTATGTCACAAAGTGTTTTAGAGCAGATCGAAAATGCCGAGATTAATGTTGATCCGTATGATCCCGATTCTCTACCCAAATCAACGATAGCTGATCGCAATCTAATACGTCAGAGCTTAATTGAGAAAGGTCTGTTAAATCCTATTGTTGTCACTACAGACGAGAAAGGAACGCCTTTAATAGTCGATGGCAACCTCAGATACCGATTATGCAAAGAACTAAAAGAAGCTGGTAAATGGAAACACGGCAACCTGCCAGTCAAAGAAGTAACTCTTGAAGTAGCGAAGCAACACCGATCCACTCAAACATATCACAAGAACTTCACTCCCATGCAGCTTGCGATAGAAGCAGTCAAAAAATACTGGAATGAATGTCAACAACAAAGCGCACAGATACAAAAAGCCGGCAAAAAAGCTAATGCTGATAAAAAAGGCAGAACCTCAGAGAAAGTTGCCAATAAGAGCGGAGTCAATGAAAAATACATTTTAACTGCCCATAAGCTCCTAGAATTAGACGACTTCTTCTACAAGTTTCTATTCATCGGGCGTAATGAAATGAAGTATAAAGAAGCCCAAGAATTAACAGACCTAAACAAGAATAATCCTGCAAAGGCCAAAGCCTATGTAGCTGAAATGAAAAACCTATTCCTTGCTCAAATTGGAAAGTACACGGACACGAATAAAGAAAAATCCATCTATGAGGAAGCCAAAAGTATAGTCAACAGCAACGACACAGAGAGTAATGAAAAAAAGATAAAAAGAGTAATTGGTAACACTGATGAGTACAAAAAGTTAGTTAAACGTTTAACGAAAAAATGGGGTGAAAAGATGGAACAGATTGAATGGAACGATATAACAGCAGATTGCACTATTCAGACATCAATGGAGCTATCTAAGGACTTACAAGAATTTATGAAAAAAGTAGCCAAGCATATGTTCAACGTAGATTTGAATATTGAATACAGCAAGGAGCTCAGAGATAGCGTAATGCAACAAGGCGTACAAATAACAGAAGAAGAATATCAACATGAGCAATTTGAAGAAGAATTAGAACAACAACAAAAGGAAGGAGCAACGGCATAATGGATATTATCAGTTTAGCGTCAGGAGCAGGTTTATTCGATTATCAGTTAAGAAAAGCAGGAATGACAATCCGATTACAATGCGAATGTAGTAATCCACAGATAGAAATATTAAAGAGAGTATTCCCTGAAGCACAACTAGACTATAACATATTTGAATTGACAAAGGAGAAGCTAACCAATGAGTACGGAATTAATAATTTTGCAGACTGTTCGATTATAGGCGGTCTATGCTGTACACCTTTTTCCATGGTAGGTCCAGCAAAAGGCAGTGAATCAGAGACTTGGATGTGTGATGAAATCCTACGTCTTATAGACGAATGTCGTCCTCGATTTATACTCAGCGAGAACGTATACCACTTTAAAGATCACACTGATGGACTGCCTTATTTAATACCGAGAATGAAGAAGTTAGGATATTACGGTCATTCTTTATCAATCCCAGCCTCAGCCTTTGCGGCTCCACACGAACGGCAAAGAATATTCTGCTTATTTTCAAGAGACGGGATAAAATCAACTAACAATCTGACAGAGCACTTTGAGAAGATAATAGCGTCAATCAAAATGAAGCCGTTTATTACCAATTTGTATAATGGAAAGTATACACAAAATCTGGGAATAGAGAGTATTATTGAAAGGAAGCCAAGCAAAGCGGAAATTTCTCAACTTCGTATCTACGGTAACGCTGTGGAAGCGCAAACCGGCTTGTTTATAGGTAAAGTGGTTAGAGCGATAGATCACTACTTCTATGAGACAGACGAAGGCAGAAATTTAATTGAAGCAGAAGGAGCAACAGAAGATAATAACCTAGCAATACCGTTTTTACGGCTGTCAAAACCATTGCTTGAAGTAAAGATGGACAAGCAATTAAAATCAAGGCATAAGTGGGCGAAAGAAGAAGTGCTTCAATGTGGTCATGTGGTGTTGCAGCTTAAAAGATCAAGAAGTTCAAAGGACTCGGAATCTAAAGAAGAAAGCTGGTGGCAAACGCCATTAGCTGCCGACGGAGAGATAGGCGTTGCCCATCTCAATGAAGCACTAAAGAAAGTGTTTCCGCAATCAGATATAGAAGCGATATGCAGGAATCCAGATTTAGCGGCGTGGTTGATGGGTGTTGAGCCAGAATTAGAGAATATCATTAAAGAAGAAACAGAGAAGTATGCGGCTAAGTAAATCATAACCAAATAGTTTAAAACTAAAAGACGTCAGAAAATTGGCGTCTTTTTTAATTTTTTTTCTCAAACAGTGTACAAGGAAAAAACAGTTGCAGTAAAATATAGTTTAGAAATATGTTTTATATGAAAGGAGAAGCCTATGCCTAGAAAGATTGCTATTCGCGGCAACGGTCACATTAAAAAACTTGATGATGGGCGTTATTTTGTTCAAGTGATGATTGGTACACATAACGGCAAGCAAGTCAAAAAGTCTAAGACCTGCCAAACTTTAAAAGAAGCCACTAAATTTAGAGACGATTGCCTCAAACTCAAAGCTAAAAATGCAATCGTTGTCCGCTCTGTATCTACTATTGAAGAATTAATTAACAAGTATCTTGAAACTAAAAAAGGTGATATTACTGAAAGCTCTTACGATTCTTATCACTCTGCTGCAAGAAGAATCATCAATGACATCGGCAGCTATAAGATTCAAAAGGTATCTCGCAAACACATTCAAGATTACATCAATAAGCTGTATAAAGTCAGAAAATTGAAGCCGTCTACAATTCAACACACCTATTGCCTTCTAAAGTCCACTTTTGACTACGCCGCAAGAGAGGAAAAGATAGGATATTCTCCTTGCAATCTCATTCAACTTCCCAAAAAGAAAACTGCTACCGTTAAAATTTGGACTGATGAAGAATTTGCTATTTTTAGAAAGGCAACTAAGGATCATCGCTATAAATGCCTTTTTATACTTGGTCTGTTGGGATTACGCAAATCTGAAGTAGTTGGCTTGCAAGTTGAAGATGTTGACTTTATCAAAAAGACGATACACATTCAACATCAGTATATGTATCACAGCACGGGTCAGAAACTTGAATCACATACCAAAACTAAGTCGTCAAATAGAATTTTGCCCTTGAATGATGAGATTGCTGAGATGTTGAAAATTCACATCGGCGACAGATCAACGGGTCATGTATTTCTGACAGAAAAAGGCACACCACTAACAGGTGCGGCTTATGCTGAGTCATTCAGAAAATTAGTAGCTAATCAAGCAGTGAAGTATATAAATCTACACAAGCTGCGTCACGTGCGTGCTTCACAAATGTCGGCAAAGAATATCAGTCCGCGAACAATAGCTGATTGGCTGGGTCACAGTCAAGCAAATATGTCGCTTGATGTATATGCACACACCAATCTTGACGTGTTGAAGCAAGCGTTGGAAATAGTAGAAAGCTAAATGCAAGTCAAAAATAAGATTAGTGCAAGTTTTAGTGCAAGTGTTGTGAGTGTAAAGAGTTGTGGAGTAAGTCAAATAAGCTCCACAATTTTTTATTTACAATAATTTTTTATTTTTAAATGTGAAATATGTATCAGGATAAGGTTCATCTTTTAAGGTAAAATGCCACCATTCTTCCTCAAGTGGTTTAAAACCGTGTTTAATCATCGCCTCGCGGAGAATCATTCTGTTTTTGTATTGTTTTTTCGTGATTTTTTTGTAGTCGGGGTGTGATTCAATGCCGAAATGGTCAAATGTGCCGCCCATATCGACTTCCTTGCCGGTATTCATATCAAAAAGCGTCAAATCAACTGTCGAGCCGCGTGAATGTCCGCTTTTAACAGCAACGTAACCTTCGGGGATAATCCGCTCTTTGTCAATGGCGGGATAAAAATATTTTTTCATGCGGGTATCGTTGCTCTTTGCCCAGCGCATAAAATGGTCAACGCCCATTTGCGGACGATAAGCATCGAAAACTTTCAAACGATAGCCTTGCTTTATAAGGTCGTCTGAAACTTTTTTGAGAGCTTCCGCCGCTTCTCTTGTCATCAATGCACAAGGTTGCTCGTAGCCGTCAATCCTTTCACCGACAAAGTTGTAGGTTGAATAGTAACGAATTTCCTGAATAATATCAGGCACAACATCAGACAATACAACGAATCCTGTCGGGTCGTCCGGTGAAGTCGATCTTTGAGCTGAAACAGATGTCGTCATCAAAAATGTTGTCAAAATAAGCATAGCAAAAATTTTAAAAATCTTCATTTAAACTCTTTCCTTAAACTAAAAATTTATTTTTCACGCTTAACATTATCTCCGTAAATTGTTTTCCAATCGTTACGCATTGAAATGGAAGTCCAGCCATTTTCTTCAGCAAGTTTTATGCAATTTGCTGCTTTCTTCTCGTTGCCGAATTCGCGCTCCAAGTCGTCACAAATAACAAAGAACGCCGCACTTTTGTATTTATTGTTGGTGATTGCGTAGTTGAGCATACTGGTATCACCCGAAGAGTTACCAAACGCCAAAACAGGCTGCTTGCCAATTTCCTGAGCAATTACTGAAACTTTATTCATTTTGAGATTTTTTTCAATCAGTTGACCGCGAACGAGATAATCATCTTTGCCGTAGACATAATCGCCGCCGTCTTTATCGCCCTGTTTTGCGGCAATAATTTTCGGATCGGAACCAATTACATTGTTGGGCTTAATTTTGAGAAGATCACAAGCCAAAGCCCTAACAGTCGGTCTGTCACTGCCTGAAACTACATAAACTGTAAAATCATTAGCCTGCAGATATTTTATCACTTCAACCATCGGCAAATAGAAAGCCTCGCCCCATTTTAAATTAGACAAGCCCTCGACAGGCTTTTCCATAAATTTTTTCACATAGGCCTCGTATTCTGCCGGCGTCATTCCTGCGAAAACTGATTCTTGTGATTTTGCTTCATCAACGTCCACACCTTTAGGAAATTTTCCTGTTTTGCGGATACCTTCCTCTATTGACTTGGCATAAGTTTTATCAGCTTGTGAGGGAGTGTAACTGTTATCATAAAGCGCACGCTCTAAATAAAGCATCCACTCAAAATAATACGGAGCCGTCTCACAAAGAAAAGTTCCGTCCATATCAAAAGTTGCAATTCTATCCTCAACGGGAATAAAATTTTTGCTGCTTTTGTTGGTGACATCTTTGATATATGCAACCAATTTTTGCTTGGCTTCTGCGTTTTGAGTCCAGTAACTGAACTTGCCGGATTTTGACACCTTGATAGCTGCAATCTCATCGCGAGTGGCTGCCTCTATTTGTGTTGTAAATGCTGCACTCAATGCAAATACTCCAGCCAAAATGGACGAAATTAATTTCTTTTTCACAAAAATCACCTCAAAATTTATTTTAATCGTTAATCGTTAAAAATTTTTTCTATTTTTTGCTTGAAAGGTAATTGGCTGCAAGTGATCCTGAAATATTATGCCAAACACTGAAAAGCGCACCGGGTATTGCTGCTGCAGCTCCAAAGTGTGCAATCGCCAGTGAAGTTGCAAGCCCTGAGTTTTGCATTCCAACTTCTATTGAAATTGCCTTTGCTTTATCTAAACTCATTTTAAAAATCTTTGCAAGTAAAAATCCCAATCCATAGCCCAAAATATTATGCAAAACCACTGCCGCAGCAATTACTAAGCCGACTTCCATAATTTTTGCCGCATTTACTGCCACTACTCCGCCAACGATTAAAATTATTGCCAGAATGGAAATTAACGGCAAATATTTTATAAAATTTTTTACCATATCCCTCAAGACAGCATTGATTATTATTCCGAGCACTATAGGCAAAATTACTACTTGACAAATCGAAATCATCATAGCTGTCAGTGATATTTCAATCCATTCACCGGCAAGCATGAGCATTAATAACGGCGTGATCACAGGCGACAAAATTGTTGTGAGCATAGTCATTGATACAGATAAAGCAACATCACCCTTTGCAAGAAATGTCATTACATTTGATGAAGTTCCACCAGGACACGTTCCTACTAATATTACTCCGATTGCAAGTTCCGGCGGTAGTGAAAATATTTTTACAATTAAAAATGCAATCAAAGGCATAATAGTAAATTGTGCCAATGCTCCAATTAATACTTCCTTTGGTTTTTGAAATATCAGTCGAAAATCCTCAAATTTCAGCGTCATTCCCATACCAAACATTATGATTCCCAGTAATATCGTAATTTTTGATACTACCCATGTAAATGTAATTGGTTGAAACAGTGCAACAGCCGCAATGATTATTACAAGCAATGACATATTTTTGGTCACGAAACTGTTTATTTTTTCCAAATTATTCAAGGCCTCTCAAATATTTATTTTCCAATCTTTCAAGAGTGCCGTCCATTCTCAATTCCGCAAGGACAAAATTTATATAGTTCAAAAATTCTTGATCGCCCTTCTGCATTAAAATCCCGCATGAGTGAAGAGTGAAGGGTTTATCAATCAGAGGTGCTGCTAAATTTTTGTCAAGTTTGATATAATTCAACGCCTCAACGGTTTCAGTGATCATTATATCAGCATTTCCGATTGATATTTGATGTGGAATCTCTGCATTTTTCTCAAAAACGATTAATTGAGCCTTTTGCAAATTGGCATGAGCAAATTTTTCATTCGT
>CAJODU010000019.1:15004-20866 GCA_905233325.1 uncultured Selenomonadaceae bacterium | reverse complement strand
TTACGACAAAGGATAGTCTTGCCGAAGAGACCGACACCATAGCCGTCTGACATAGCCATTATTTTGGCACGATTGTAATTGCGTGAAATTCCGCAAAGGGCTATATCAAATTTTCCGGCTAAAGTATCTTGAGTGAGTGTCGGCCAAGTTGTAGGAACATAAACTATCTTCACGCCGAGAGAATCAGCTATAATTTTCGACAACTCCGCATCAATGCCTTCATATTCACCTGTCTCTTTATTGAGGTATGACATGGGACGATAATCCCCCGTTGTGCCTATTCTGATAGTTCCACGCTGTAAAATATCTTCCAAATGCCCTGCCTCAACACTGTGGACTGAAATCAAAGTGAAGAAGACTGCCATCAAGGTTAAAATAGTTTTCCTAAGCAACTTAATTTCTCCTCAAACGATTATTTATTTAATTGCTCTTTGTTATCATTTTCGGCTTTTTTGATATCTTCGCGCAGATCTTGATTAAAATCTAATGTTTGAAAATCCTTTTTATCCGGCAAATTCATCGCAAAATTATCAGTCTTGTCAAGTTGAACCTCACCTTTATTGACTTTCAACTCAAGGACATGCCCGCCGAATTTTTTATCACTTGAGATGAAATGGAAATGCCAACCCGGGCTATTCAATCCGTTCATAAATGTAGGACAATACAAGCCGACAATCGTCCCGTCAATGTTTTTGTAAGTAGATTCTCTTTGATCCTTTTCCAAGGCCTTGACGAGTGTTTTATACGGCTTTTCCTGCCCATATTCACTGCGGACAAGAATTTCATCAAAATTAGCATTCAACTTCACCATATAAAAACTGTTTTCGCCTTCCTTTGCAACAGTTTTATTGAGAATTTTTTCAAATTCCGACTTAGTTGAAACACTGTTGACTTTAACCGCGAAATCTTTATCGAAGAAGGTTACGTTGGAAAATGGCACCGTCTCTTTATCATCAACGATGTTTACTTTACATTCAGCATTGGCACGGTAAACGACACCGTCAAGTACGATCATCTCACCGTTAAGGCCGTCAAAAGTCCCTATTCCCGTATCGCCGAGCTTTTTCAGCTCACCAACAGTGATACTGCCTTCAAAGTGACCGAGTGCAAGAGATTGGAGCAGTGCCACTTGATTGATAGTCTCATTCTGCACAGGAGCAGCAAAGCTCATTGAAGTTGACGCAATCAAGGTCGTCACAGCCGCCGCAATAAATTTTTTCATTTTCATTTGAAATTCCTCCTATTTTTCACGTTTTACGTTATCACCATAAATTGTTTTGAAATCGTTTTTCATAGAAACTGCAACCCAGCCATTTTCAGCAGCCGCCTTTTGCATTTTTTCTGCACTCGCCGGCTTACCATACTCTCTTTCGGTATCATCACAGAGAAGTACAAAAATTTTCGTCTTGTACTTTGGATTTGTTGAAGTGTAATTGAACATGCTGAAATCGCCGCTTGAATTGCCAAAAGCTAAAACCGGTTGCTTGCCAATCTCTCTTGCCATTAAATTAACTTTGTTGATGTTGATATTTTTGCTGACAAAATCGCCGCGAACCAATTTATCTGTCGTTTTATAAATATAATCCATGCCGTCCTTGTCGCCTTGATTCTCTGCAACATATTTGTAATCCGTTCCGATTATATTGTCACTGTCGACATCAAGGACTTCTGCCAAAATTCTTGTGTATGATCTTTCGGCACCGGATACCAGGAAAATTTTAAAATCATTTGCTCTCAAATAGGAAACAACTTCCACCATAGGCAAATAGAAAATTTCACCAACTTTAAGATTGGTAAAACCATCGACCGGCGTGTTAAAGTAATTTTTTGTGTAATCAGCATATTCTTCCGGCGTCATTCCTGCAAAAACCGACGCATTTGAAAGACAATGCTTTCTGCGGACATCATTTGTCATTTTTTTATTGTAAATTGCCGCTTTAACTGCTTCGGCATTTTCTCTGTCTTGTGCTGATGCTGTGTAATTTGGATCGTCAAGTGCACGATGAACGAACATCATAAAGTCAAAGCAAAATGGTGCAGTTTCACAAGCTAAAGTGCCGTCAACATCAAAGACTGCAATCCTATCTTTGACGGGAATAAAATTTTTGCTGCTTTTATTTGTTATATCTTTGACATATTCAATTAATTCCTGTTTTGCTTTTGAATCTTTAGACCAATAGCTGAATTTAGCGGACTTTGTGACTTTAATTGCAGAAATTTCATCACGAGTGGCTGCCTGTGTTTGCGTTGAAAATCCCATACCAAAAGCCATTATTCCCGCCAAAATACTCGAAATTAATTTTTTCTTCATTATAATAATCAGCCCTTTAAATATATTTTTAAATGGACAAATGTGTGATAGCCTCATGAGCAACTTCACGATCATCAAAGTGAATTGTGCGATCCTTGAGAATTTGATAATCTTCATGACCCTTGCCGAGGATCAAGATTATATCACCTGCTTGAGCAATCCTAATCGCATGAATAATGGCATCGTGGCGATCCGCAATGCACTCATAAGGCTTATCGCCAATTTTTTCCTTGATACCGACTTCAATTTCTTTGAGAATTTCAAGCGGATCTTCAGTTCGAGGATTGTCGGAAGTGGCAATTACAATATCAGAGAGCTCTGCCGCTATCCTGCCCATAATCGGACGCTTGGTCTTGTCACGATCACCGCCACAGCCAAAGACAGTAATAACGCGATTTTCAGCAATCTGCCTTGCCGTCTTGAGTACATTCTCAACACCGTCAGGCGTGTGAGCATAGTCAACTATGACCGTAAACGGCACGGCGGCATATATCTTCTCAAAACGCCCGGGTACACTCTTAAAATGCTCAAGAGTCCGACCAATCAAAGTGGGATCTATACGCTCGGCTAAAGCGGCTCCAATAGCGGCGAGTACATTGTAGACATTGAAAATCCCCGTTACATGCAGATTGAGCTGCATAACGCCGGCGTCAGTCTGTATTCTGAATTTAGTTCCGTCGGCTTTGACTTGCACATCATAAGCCTTGAGGTCTGCCGTGTTGTCGATTCCGTAAGTCAGCAGATTGCAGGAAGTGTGTTTGATTATAGTCTCCGCTGCAGGATCGTCAGCATTGATGATGGCCGTTTTATCAGTCTTTTCTCCCTTGCGGCTTACGTTGTCGAAGAGTTTGCATTTAGCGTTGAGATAATTTTCCATAGTGCCGTGGAAGTCAAGATGATCTTGGGTGAGGTTGGTGAAGATCGCCGTGTCAAACTCTATACCCGCGACACGATTTTCAGCGAGGGCGTGAGAAGAGACTTCCATAACCACATAGTCAATATGCTTGCTGTGCATTTGCAAGAGGATATGCTGCAGATCAATGACATTCGGCGTCGTGTTGTGAATGGCGTAGATCTCGTTGTCAATCATAATCTGAATTGTGCCGATAAGCCCGACGTGGTAGCCTGCATTGATTAAAATCGAACGAATCATATAAGTTGTGGTGGTCTTGCCGTTGGTGCCTGTGATTCCGATGACACGCATTTTTTGAGCAGGATAATCATAAAAATAAGGCACAATGACTGCCAGATCTTTGAGCATGTCGGAAACGATCAACACAGAGATATTCTCCGGCAAGTTGAGGTTTTCGACATCAGAACGGGTTGTCAAGATTGCAACTGCACCTTCATCAATAGCCTGAGGAATGAAATCGTGACCGTCGAAATGAGCACCGGAAAAACAGACGAACAGGGAACCGGCACAAACTTTGCGGGAATCATGTTCTATTGAAGTAATTTTAACATGAGGATTGCCCACAATCTTGGCATTATTAATCAAAAGAGCAAGCTCTTCTAGAGTTTTCACAAAAAAACAACCTCCTAACGAATTGTGCTTTTATTATAACACGCTGTTTGTTTTGAGGTCAAGTTTTTTGATTGAGACTATCGTTGCAGAGATTTCGTATAAAAATTGGAGCCCTTCTTGTGAAGTACTCACGACCTAAAGAGGTCGGAGCTTCCTGCTTCAATGACTGTCGCACAATAGCGAGTATTGCGTCTTACATAGTCTCCACAGGCGTTTCTTTAGTTGGTCGTGCCTCTCTACTTCGTTTAACTAAATCAGTATAACGAAGGCTGAGGGCATTCCCCGGTTCCCGCTCTCCCAGCGGTACATATAAGTTGCCGTGCCGAACCTGCGACACTTTTTGCAACATCATTAGCTTATCAGAATAGACGAGAATTGTCAAGGCGCGATTCATCCCGCCACTTATAGAAGTGGGGGATTTCTCGCCCAGTTAGGTTAAATTTTAATTTTATTTCTTTTCTGGTAAATTATACTTCTCAGATATTTCCTTTATACGTCGATCAAAAGTTTCATGAATATATTCAAATGCTTTTCTATTAGTATCTGGTTCTCTAATTGCACCTTCCTCATCTAATTTTTCACTAACCTTACGACTTTCATTTATAAACCATTGTTTCAATTCTTTAAATTAGCTTGTAAATTTCAGCTTTTTTATCTGCCATCTTTTTTAAATTTGGCAAATCATATTTATCTGCCATTTCCCTTAAACGACGACATTCTTCTTTTCTTATATAAAGAAATTCTTCTGTATGTCCATCAAGGCCTATTACAACACCTTCACTTTTAAGCCTTGCTATTACCTTGTCTTCTTCGGCATTTGACCATTTTATAAGTTCATTAAATTCGAGTTGTGCTTTTTCTTTTTGTTCTTCAGAAACCACGTTGCCACCTCCTATATCCTATTCCAAGAGATTCAGCTTTTTCTATAACTTGTGAATGCCTATAGTCAAATTCTGTACCATCTTCAATGGAAGGAATTTGGTCTATATCTTCTGGATTACGATTTAATTCATATACAAAGTTTTCATCAACCCCATGAAGTACCTCAAGTCCATAATTCATAAATAAATCTATATCATCCCCTCTAAAGGAATATTCATTGGCTGAATCGACCGGGTGATTGTGAGTAACAATAGCACCATTTAGTTTATTACTCAAATCTAAAATAGGATTGAGAGTATCATCATCACCTGTTGTATGATATACTTCACCTTCTGGTGTAATGACTATACCATTTTCTATCGGTTGATCTGCTATTTGTCCTTCATAATATTTCAATGCTTCTTCAATATCTTCAGGATTATTCGGCACTGTTCCTAACAGCTCCGGCGGCAGATTAGGTGTTGTCATCTGCTCAGGCGTTAATGGTATCAAACCTGGTGGCAATACTTCTTTATATACGACAGCACAGCGACAATTCGGGTGTAGTGGGGGAATTTCTCCGGTATACTTTTCACTTTCAAAAAATTTTTCAAAGAAGTCTATCGTCACTCCTGAGAGTAGCCAACACTTTCTACAAACTCTTTGATCCTTTGCTGTCGCCCACGTTTTTTCGACTTTGCCCAGTATTCCAAGCTCTATAGCCTTTCTAATGATTTCATGCAATCCTATATTGAAAGCCGTAGCAAGTCCGGTATCAGCAAGCATTTGTGCACGCTTTTTTATTTGCTCCAATGAGTATTTAATTTTTCTATTGATGCTGATTTAGCATAGTCTGCACATATATGGCACATTCCAAACGCTTTTTTTGTATTTCACAGCCAACCTCGTAGGGCTTTCTTATATCGTCGTTGAAGAGATCGGCATTTGCGTGACAGCCGCCGCTACAGAAGAATCGCGCCCAGCACTCGCGGCATTTAGGTTTATTTAGGACATGAGACTGACGAAAGTATTCACTCCAGTTTTGAGGATCTTCAACCCCATTAAAAACGCTCCCCAGCTTATACTTGTCACGTCCAACGAACTGATGGCAGGGATAAAGATCACCATTGACATCGACGGCAAAATATTCGTGACCGGCTCCACA
>CAJODU010000019.1:0-14985 GCA_905233325.1 uncultured Selenomonadaceae bacterium | reverse complement strand
CCATTAGACAAGTCAACATTGAAATGGAAGAAGAAGAAACCTTTACCGTCACGCTGCCTTTTGAGGTAAGCATCAGTCAATCTGTCATATTCTTCATTGATACGCGGCAAATCTGCCTCAGTGAAACCGAGCGGCGAATCCTTCAATACAACCGGCTCAACACTCAAAATATCAAAGCCCTTGTCATTGAGGTCTAAGACGTCCGAAGTAAAATCAAGATTTTTTTTGGTATATGTGCCGCGCAGATAGTAATTATCACCATTGCGGCTGTCAACCAACTTTCTGAAGTTCTTTAACGCTCTGTCATAGCTGCCGTGACCTGTTGAATCGGGTCTCATAGCGTCGTGAATTTCTTTGCGTCCGTCCAAACTCAACACCAAAGATATATTATTGTCGTTAAGCCACTTGACAGCCTCATCATTGAGGAGCATACCATTAGTCGTCAACGTCAGCTTAAATATCTTATCGGTCTCAGTCTCACGCTGACGGACATATTCAGTGACAGCCTTGACGACTTTGAAGTTGATCAGCGGCTCGCCACCGAAGAAGTCAATCTCACAATGGCGGCGGTTCTTTGAATTTTCGATGATGAAATCAACGGCACGACGTCCGACTTCCTCACTCATAACCGCGCGCTTATTTCCATAGCTGCCACCGTCACCGAAACAGTATTTACAGCGCAGATTGCAATCTTGGGCAACCATAAGGCAGAGTGACTTGACTATACCCTTCTGTGCGAAAGTCGGCGGCACATTAATATCAGGCGCAAAGAGATAACCAATATCAATGAGCTCGTGAAGTTCAGCGAGTGCCTCAGTGAGATCAGCGGAATTGTAGCGGCTTTTGAGATTTTCAACGACTTCCTCATCATTTTCGCCGTCGAAAGTGTCCATAATCTCATAAATCATTTTATCAATAACGTGTACGGCTCCGCTGTTAATGTCCAGCAGAATGTAATCATTGCCCTGCTTGAATTTGTGTATGGTATTTTGTTTATTATTCACTACATATGCTCCCTTGACTGATTTTTAGTTAAGGCGATTTATATGGAATTTGCCGACAGTCACTTCACGGCGGTGACAGTGAGGACACTCATTTTCAATGATTCCTGTATAGCCGCAGATCGGATCGCGATCGACAGGGTGATTTATGCTGAAATAACCCATATTTGCGTCGTGCATTGCTCTGATAACTGCCTCAAATGCGGTGGGATTCTTTGCAGGGTCTCCGTCAATCTCAATATAAGCGATGTGACCGGCATTGCAGAGGGCGTGATATGGAGCCTCAATTTCAATCTTCTTCATAACGCTCATCTTGTAGTAAACCGGCACATGGTTGGAATTAGTCATATAGTTGCGGTCTGTGACGCCCTTGATCTTGCCGTATTTCTTGCGGTTGGAACGTTGGAATTGACCGGCGGTTGATTCCGCAGGCGTGGCAAAGGTAGTCCAGTTTTTATGCTCCTCTACGGTGAATTTGTCTGTTCTCTCACGAAGGTGTCCGACTATCTTCAGACCAAGCTGCTGCGCCTCTTCACTTTGACCGTGATGTTTGCCAATCAGAGCAACCAGACACTCAGCAAGACCGCAGAAACCTATTGACAACGATGCATGCTTGAGGACGTCTTTAATGCTGTCAGTCAGCTTTAATTTGTCACTGCCCATCCAGACACCCTGCCCCATTAGGAACGGGTAGTTGTAGACGTGCTTTGCTTCGATAGTCTTGAGTCTGAATAAGATATAGTCGTGGCTGATTTGGATATATTTATCAAAGAGCTCGAAAAAGCCGTCAATATCACCTTTAGCCTCAAGTGCCAGCTTGGGAAGATTGATAGTCACAAAGGCAAAATTTCCTCTGGAGCCGGATTCTTCAGGACCGTTGACATTGCTCATAACTCTCGTGCGACAATTACCGGAATTGATAAATGACAATGTAAACTTATCGCTTGCAGTTTCGAGGTCAAAACTTTCCTTACCCAATGCTCCAAGCTGTTCAATAGAACGTACTTTTATAATTTCAGGCGTTTTTGTTTGAGATTTTTTCCCATTCCATTGTACTTGAGATTTTTTTGCACTTGCAAGATATTTTGCAATCTCATCACTCATAGTAAACTCAACACGATAACGGATATTTTCGGGATTTTTGGAATTGTAGCGATTTATATACATCTTTGCAGGATAGCCCAAAGATTGAGCAAGGGCTAACTGTTGCCAGGCTAATTCTTT
The DNA here is from genome assembly GCA_905233325.1 of uncultured Selenomonadaceae bacterium. Taxonomy (GTDB): domain Bacteria; phylum Bacillota; class Negativicutes; order Selenomonadales; family Selenomonadaceae; genus Quinella. The sequence goes on along the minus strand of CAJODU010000019.1, from coordinate 12,760 downwards.
ATTAGTACTACCAATTTGAACTTTTGATTTATGACTAATGTGTCCATCGCCATCAATCATTCCGGCCAGAAAGGCTAACCTTGTCTCTTTTGAAGCTGAGAAGATTGTGTTGGGTATGCTGCGGTAATTCTTTTGAAGTCCGCCAAAAATTTCAGTCAAAACCTTGCTGTCAGTCTTTGGGCTACCCTTCACAAGAATCATATTATAATCCCCTTTGTCTCCGCGAGAATAATGTGTGACAGTGCAATCCCTATTCCAGGCCTTCTTGACTCGTTTAATGAAGACTTCCATAATATCTTGTTCACTCTCATCATCAAGAGTTATGCACAAACCGCTGGCGTAGCAACCGTCTGTTATAACAAGTCCGAGAATATAGGCTTCATCTGTATCGATGACAGAATTGCTCTTTTGCTCAATATCCGGCAAATGATAATAACTTTCGATTTCGTCGCCAACTTTTAAATCATACACAGGAATACGTCCGCGATTAGATGTATAGAGCGGATGATCTGCCGTCACTAAAATTGTTCTGCCATTGTCAAAGTTTACTCTGATCCAATTTGATTGATCAGGATTTTTTATAACAGTGTAAACATCTACAAAACTTTTAAGGTTAGCGTCCCAAACTTGAAGATCAGCAGGTTTAATATATTTACTGAGATTGTGCTGTTGATGATTTTCTTGCATACGTTCCCAAAGACGTTTTAAACCCTCGCAGAAGTATTCACCTTTGTAGCGATAAATGATGATTTCTTCGCCGTCAGCACAGCCCATCGTTGCAATGCAACTGTTATAGTCACCGGGCTTGTAGTATTGCAAGTTGTAGGGTGCGTCGATATTGACGAAATTAGGGAAAAGCCTCTTGGCACTGACTCTGCAAGCCTGTTGGAAGAGATCATAGTTGGGGTCATTGAAGTCGTAATTTACACCGCTTTTGAGTTGGAAAACACTAATCGGGAATATTGGCGTCTCACCATTACCGAGACCTGCCTCAGTGGCATTGAGTACCTCACGAATGGCAAGGCGGCCTTCAGGCGAGGTGTCCATACCGTAGTTAATGGAACTGAAAGGCACCTGTGCACCCGCTCTTGAGTGCAAAGTATTAAAGTTGTGAATTAAAGCCTCCATAGCTTGGTGGGTCTCTTCTTCGACGTCGCGGCAAGCCTCACTGTAAATGGCTTTGGACAACTTTTCGTTAAAGCCGAGAACTTCAGACAAATGAGCAATGGCAGCAGGATTTTCACCTTCAGAGTATCTGCAGATTTCAAAATCAATTTTGTCAACATTGTCTTCCTTGACATCACAATAAACCGCCGCATGCTTAATCTCAGACAGGATGGATTTTTTGAAGGATTTTCGTACACCTTCCGCCATAGCATAATCAAAAGCGTTGATTGACTGTCCGCCGAACATATCATTTTGATTGCTCTGAATGGCAATACAGGCGAGTGAGGCATAGGAGCGAATGGAATTAGGCTCTCTCAAAAAGCCGTGACCCGTACTGAAACCGCCGTGGAAGAGTTTTAGTAAGTCTATCTGGCAACAGTTGAAGGTTATCAGTGAAAAGTCCTTATCATGAATGTGGATATAATTTTCGCGATCGGCAAGGGCAAACTCTTCAGGCAGGACATAGTTATCAACAAAGTGCTTGGCACCTTCCGCGCCGAGCTTGAGCATAATACCCATTGAGGCGTCAGTATTGATATTGGCATTGTCGCGCTTGAGATCCACATTCTTTGAATCAGCAAAGAAAATGTCGCGATAGGTATCCATAAGACGCTTTTGCGCCTCACGACGACGAGCGTGCTTTTCACGATAGACAATATACTGTTTAGCTACATCAAAAAAACCGTGTGCCATAAGACTTTTCTCCACAACGTCCTGAATTTCTTCTACACCTATACTATCTCGTTCGGAGATGGCAAATTCGATCGCACCGGTTACAGCATCAATATCCGAAGCCTGCAGACGGTCTTGTGGTGTGCTGGCGTCCCTGTTGGCTCCTGCTATGGCATTAAAAATCTTATTTCTGTCATAAACCACCATCGTCCCCGATCTTTTTGTTACCGTCTTAAGCTTCATTTCAATTTCTCCATTTCATAAATTTCTTGCAATCAGTTTAGCAAAGCGAGCAAATTATAACAAGTGCAAAATATTTTGCTGCCATATGTAAATCTTCAAAAATTGAAGAAAATCAAAGTAAAAACGCAATATTTGATGTTATTACCCCAAAAATTGCGTTGACAATTTTTTAGCTGAATAATAATTTCTGCCTTCGTTATGCCGAGCGGCTGAACGAACTTGAGAGGAATGATCAATCAAAAGAATGGCGAATTATCGACGATAATCAACAATAATCAACAATAATCAATTTTCAATTTGTATTGTCAAAATATTAGCCGTGAAAAAGTTTCTTGCATTTTGTAAAGGTATTTGTTAAACTGTAAAACAAAAGATTGAGGTGATCGAAGTGAATATTTTAGTTATAGGTAGTGGCGGACGTGAGCATGCTCTTGCTTGGAAGATTGCTCAAAGTCCGAAATGTGATAAACTCTATGCAATGCCGGGAAATCCCGGTATTGAGGAAATTGCCGAATGTGTCAAAGACGTTTCAATCAACGATAATGCAGCAGTTATTGACTTTGCCAAAAATCATTCTATTGATTTGGTTGTCATCGGTCCTGAGGCTCCGCTTGTCAATGGCCTTGCTGATGAATTGACGGCAGCAGGTATCAAGACCTTCGGTCCGAGTAAAACCGCCGCACAGATTGAAGGCTCCAAAATATTTGCCAAAAACTTGATGAAAAAATATGGCATACCGACTGCCACTTATGAGGTTTTTGATGATGTCAATCGCGCTTGCAGATATATCAAGGCGGCAGGTGCGCCGATTGTCGTCAAGGCGGACGGTCTCGCTGCAGGTAAAGGTGTCATAGTAGCACAGACTGTTGACGAGGCTGTAAATGCTGTCTTTGAGGTTATGGAGCAAAAGTCTTTCGGTGAAGCGGGTTCGCGTGTTGTCATTGAGGAATATATGGACGGTGAAGAGGCGTCACTTCTTGCCTTCACGGACGGCACGACTATTATACCAATGATTCCTTCGCAAGATCATAAACGTGTCAATGATGGTGATGAAGGTCTCAACACCGGCGGTATGGGTGCCTATGCTCCTGCACCCGTTATGACGCCTGAAATCATTCAGAAAGCGGAAGAGAAGATATTAAAACCTATCCTTGCAGCAATGTCTAAAGAAGGTATCACTTACAAAGGTTGTCTCTATGCCGGTTTGATGATTGTAAACGGTGAACCGAAGGTGGTGGAATTTAACGCTCGTTTTGGCGATCCTGAGACGCAAGTGGTACTTCCTCTGCTTGAGAGTGACCTGGTTGAGATTATGCTTGCTTGTATTGACGGTGGTCTGAACAAAGTCAAAATCAACTGGAGCAATGACAGCACTGTTTGCATTGTGCTTGCCTCCGGCGGCTATCCTCTGAGTTATAAGAAGGGGCTTGAGATTGACGGAATCAATAAAGCTAAGGCTTTGGATACTTTGATATTCCACGCGGGTACTGCTAAGGCTGATGACAAGCTGGTGACGAGCGGCGGACGTGTCCTTGGTGTTGTTGCAAGAGCAGGAGATATTAAAACCGCCCTTGACAAGGCTTACAAGGGCGTTGAGGTTATTCACTTTGACAATATGCACTTCAGAAAAGATATTGCACATCGTGCATTGAGGCATTAGATAGCAGAATCCGTCGGTTTTAGCCGAGGAGAGTATGTCAATTATAAATACATTATTCACAAATTTGGTGCGCTCGGCGGGAATCGAACCCACGCCTTCAGCTCCGGAGGCTAACGTCCTATCCACTGGACTACGAGCGCATTTTTTTGTTAGCTATTTTTTATGATTCTTGAGGAAGTTTTCAATTCTTGCCAGAGCCTCAGAGATTTTTTCAATGCTTGTTGCATAGGAACAGCGTACATGTCCTTCACCGCTTTGACCAAAAGCAGTACCAGGTACAAGTGCAACATGTTCAGCATTAATTAAGGCTTCAGCAAATTCATTTGAAGTGTAGCCGGTTGATTCTATGTTAGGGAATATATAAAAAGCACCTTTAGGCTCAAATGAATCAAGCCCCATCTTTTGGAAACCATCATAAATGAGCTTGCGGCGACGATTGTATTCAGCCACCATCTTCTTCATATACTTCTCACCGTGACGAAGTGCCTCAACGGCAGCCATTTGAGCGGTTATCGGAGCACAGAGCATAGTATATTGATGAATCTTTGTCATAGCGGCGATGATTTCAGCATTGCCGAGAGCATAGCCGATACGCCAGCCGGTCATTGCATAGGCCTTACTGAAACCGTTGAGGACAATCGTCCTATCCTGCATATGAGGAAGTTGGGCAAAACAAACGTGATCACTGCCGCTGTATCTGAGATCGCCGTAAATTTCATCGGAAATAACAATCAGATCATACTTCTGGGCAAAGTTAGCGAGTTTTTCAAGATCCTCACGCTCCATAATTGCACCTGTCGGATTGTTTGGATAGCCTATCAAAAGCACCTTTGTCCGCGGAGTAACATAAGGCTCAAGCTCTTCAGGAGTGATACGGAACTCATTTTCAATCTTCGCTGCCACATTCACTGGAACACCACCGGCTAAAGTAGTGCAGGCTTGATATGATACATAGCAAGGTTCGGGAATAAGCACTTCATCACCGGGCGAGACAACAGCCCTCAATGCAAGATCAAGTGCCTCACTCACGCCGACAGTCACAAGTATATCAGTATCAGCCGAGTACGTCAAGTCATGGCGACGCTTGAAGTGGTTGGCAATTTCCTGCCTTAATTCCGGCGTGCCGCGATTAGCAGTATATGAAGTGTACCCCTGCTCAAGACCGTAGACGCAGCTTTCACGAATTGACCACGGTGTGACAAAATCCGGCTCACCGACACCCAAGCTGATAACATCTTCCATCTTGGCGGCAATATCAAAGAATTTACGAATACCGCTCGGTGCAATCGATCTGACTTGCGGGGACAGTCTCTCCTCCCATTTGCTCATGGTGACACCACCAATCTGCGATCTCTCTCTTCATCATCAAGAATGACGCCATCTTTTTTGTAGGACTTTAACATAAAGTGACTCCGCGTTTGCGTAACGCCTTCAATAGTGGAAAGTCTCGTCGCGACAAAATTGGCAACATCTTTGAGGCTTTTACCTTCAATAATTACCAAAAGATCAAAACTGCCGCTCATCAGATAGACTGTCTTGACTTCATCAAAGCGATAAATCCTCTCGGCAATGGCATCAAAACCAACCTCACGCTGCGGCGTCAAGTTTATTGTAATAATGGCAGTAACGACTTCGCTGCCGAATTTTTCCCAATTTATGATAGTCGGGTAACTCAGTATAATTTTATCCTTTTCCAAGCGTTTAATATCCTGCTCAACCTGGTATTCACTCTGACCAAGGATTGCAGCAAGTTCCGCCGTTGTGGTCTTTGAATTTTTTTCAAGTAATTCCAAAAGTTCTTTCACAATATCACCCTATAAAAATATCTTTTAGACAGGCTCATTTTCACTGTTAATGGGGCTGTCCTTTTGTTCGTCTATAGGAGGCTCAACAGGCTCCTCATATTCAATATCAACATCTGAATCACGAAATTCGTGTAATTCTTCGGCAGGCACCGTCTCCGGTAATTCTTCAAAGGCAATGGAACTCAGATCATCACTTTTGACATTATCGCTATTATCAACGTATCTGTAACCATTAGTTTGTATGACACCTTGATCTGCCCGTAAAGCTCTTGCCATATCAGTAAAGTTAGAATCAACACTCATTATACCATATTTTGACAAAAGCTGTTTCAAAACTGTTTTCTTTGCCATAGCATCGAAATTTGTACTCCAGACGGAAGTTCGATTTTTACTTCTTTCATCATAAGCATAACTTTGTGAATACTTCAAACCGTGCTCTCTGATCTCGTCAATGGACATGTAAATTGCCTTATTAAAACCGTTGTTAAGCTCCATATATGCAACATATCCAACAATCTCATCAGATTCTTTATCGCCGCAGATTAAATCGCCGGTTATGGGATGCCTTCCCTTAATTTCACCTTTATACACCTTGCCGGCATGGATTTTTTTATATTGACCCGAACGTTGAGCAAGCTGCACAAGCCCTTTCCAGCCAATCTGAAATTGAGCTTGAAGGCCGTCACGAGTTCTATAAGGTACAATATAGGCAAAACCAAGCGTATTAATGATCGGCAATCTCAAAGTCGCAGCCATAGCCGCAGCGTTAATAACGGAATAAGGCTCACATTCGCGCAGTCTGCTGTTGGCATTAACTACTGACAGCAAAGAACCTATAAAGCTGGCAGCATTCTCACCAAGAATATCTTCAAAACGCTTGCCGACACGATTGTCATCTTTGAGGACTTGTGACAGAGATTTATTTCTGTGTACTTCTGATAAAGATTTTTGATTTGCCATAACAGCCTCCATGGTGTACAATAAATAGCTACAAACTTCCCAAAAATCACTTATACGATTGACTTTTAATATATCATTGTGTGAGGATAGTGTCAAGTGTTACGAAATTTTTTTCTAATTTTACTGATACTTCTGTTATTAATTTTAAATATTCCAAATATCAAAGCCGAAGCGGCAGCAAACGATTCTACAAATATTTTGCTCATTCCTCTGGACAGTCGGCCGGCGTGCAGCGATTTTGTAATTGACGCGGGGAGAATAGCCGGAATTGATATAACGATTCCACCAAGTAAGACGTTGGATTATTTCACCATTGCCGGTGAGGTTGAAGACATTAGAAAGTGGCTTTTGAATGAATCTCCCAAGGCAGACGCAGTTATCATCAGCATTGATCAATTAATCAAAGGCGGCCTTATTGCCTCTCGTGAGGAAAGTCTCAGCGATGAGGAGATTGACAGCCTCATAGAATATTTGACAGAGCTGCACAGGTTTATTCCTCATACTCCGATTTACGCTTTTAACATTCTGCCGAGAACTCAACCACAATCAAGCATAGATAATTATCAGCAGCGTCGTGCATTGATGGCATATTCACGTTTGACGGGGCTTGCTCATTCCGGTTTGCCGGCAGATGATGAAGCATTGTTTGAGGCAATCAGCGAGATCACACCCGAAAATTTAAACAGTTACCTGGATCGTTTCAATCAATGCGAGAAACTCAGCAAAAGATTGATCGAGATGACACAAAGCGGCGTTTTGGACAGGTTGATAATAGGTCTTGATGATGGTGAAGAATTTTCTATTCAAAACAAAGTGCTTGATACTCTGAGGCAGCTTGAATATGATAGCCTTAACGGCAAAGTATCTCTCATTCATGGAGCTGATGAGATCGCTTTAACTCTTTTGACTGAATATGTTCGGAGTAACTCTCCTCGTCCGTTAAAAGTCTGTGTCAAATATAATAAATCCGATACCCTTGCACGAACCTTGCCTTTTATGGCAGTGACGATTGAAACTGTTGTCAAGGAAAAATTTAATCAGTTGAGGTGTGAGATTGTCGAGACGCCGACAGATGCTGACTATACACTCTACATATCAGTGAATGATAAATCTGAAGGCGATAAAAATTTACATGAAGTCAAAAGCAAAAGTACCGAACACATCGCCCAACTTATCAATCAAGGCTATAATGTGGCACTCATTGATCTGGGTATTCACTTCGACAAAGAGGAGACCTTGCTGCCTTCATTGATTGATAGAGCCGTCCCGATCAACTCACTCATTGCTTATTCCGGCTGGAATACGGCGTCCAATGCCATAGGTATTGCCTTATCTCAAGCCATTATTGCCGTCAATTCAGATGATTTCGTTGAGAATTTGAAATTCCTCAATCAACGCTTCCTTGAAGATCAATTCTATCTCAAAGATGTCATTGATACTGTCAATCACGCCTTGAAGAAGAACGGATCATTTGATACCAATTACCTTGACTATGGCACTGAATTTGAATTTGCGACTTTCGTGATGAGGACGGCTATGAGCAAAAAAATCGCTGATTATAAATGTAGCAGAGCTTTCAGAGTCCCCTTCAAGGTCAATAATATTGAATACCGTCTCAAAGATTTTGATATTAATATAAATTATCCTTGGCCGCGTACCTTTGAAGTCAGGCTTAAAGTTGATAATATTAATTTATCGCAGGTGAGATAAATGCAGATATATATTCATATTCCCTTCTGTCGTGCTAAATGCAAATATTGTGCCTTCAATTCCATAGTTGCTGAAAGCGAACTCATTGACAGGTATGTTGACGCTCTTTGTATAGAAATTAAATCATCAGCTCAAAATCAAAATATCACCACTGTCTACTTTGGCGGCGGCACTCCGTCAATTTTGACGATTGATCAGCTATCCAAAATATTTGATACTCTGCACAAAAATTATAATCTAAGCCATTGTATTGAATTTACCCTTGAGGCTAATCCGGGAACGGTTGATAAATTTTATATCAATGAACTAAGGAAACTTGGAATCAATAGGTTGAGTTTGGGGGTTCAGAGTTTTGATGATGATTTACTCCGCACCCTTGGGAGAATCCACAATAGTCAAGAGGCGATTGCAACTGTCAAGACGGCTGTTTCTATCTTCGACAACGTCAGCATTGATCTGATGTATGATCTGCCGAATCAGACTACAAAAATCCTTCAAAATACATTAGATATTGCGATGAATCTAAATGTGCAGCACATTTCTATTTACGGTCTTGAGATTGAAAGCGAAACGGAATTTGGCAAGTTGCACAATTCAGGCAGATTGAATTTGCCCAATGATGACGAATCTGATAAGATGTACGAATTAATTACCGGAGAGTTACCAAGACACGGTTTCAAACGGTATGAAATCAGCAATTTTGCCATTGAAGGATTTGAGAGTCGTCACAATTTAGGCTACTGGTCGGACGTTAAATATTTTGGTTTTGGTGCCGGTGCTCACAGTTATTTGAATATATCAACTAAATATCCCTTCGGAGTGCGGCTCTCTAATATTCACAATGTCAGAGAATATATAGATAATATAAATAGTGGCTTTAATATCAAGGAAACAGAAGAAATTTTAACTCAAAAATCTGCTATGGAAGAATTTTGTTTCCTTGCTCTGAGGAAGGCTGAGGGGATCAACTTGAAAAATTTTAAGGATAAATTTGGAATGGATATTAAAAATATTTATGCTGATGTGATAGACAAGCTCAAACGTGAAGGGCTGATTGAAGTGTCTGATGAATATATCAAACTCAATGAGCGCGGTATGAAATACGGTAATCACGCCTTTGCCGAGTTCCTGCTCGACCCTTGACAAAGCCGCATTGAGATGATAATATTTGACTATACGGAGGAATGTATAATGCTTGAAATTCAATCTCTGCACGCTGGTGTTGAGGATAAAGAAATAATTCACGGGATAGATTTAAAGGTTGCTGCCGGTGAGATACATGTAATTCTTGGGCCGAACGGTTCCGGCAAGTCAACTTTAATGAATGTTATCATGGGACACCCTAAATATAAAATAATGAGCGGTTCAATGACTTTTGATGGTGAGGACTTAGCGTCTCTTGCAACATTTGAAAGAGCAAGGAAGGGCTTATTCCTTTCATTCCAGACGCCGGAAGAAATACCGGGCATAACGGTTGAGAATATGCTCCGCGCAGCAAAACAAGCTGTCACAGGTCAAACAGTCAAAATTCTGCAATTCAGAAAACAACTCCAAGCAATGATGCAGGAACTTAAAATAGATCCGTCCTATGCTACTCGCTATATGAATGTCGGTTTCAGCGGCGGTGAAAAAAAGCGCAACGAAATACTTCAGCTTCTTATGCTCCAACCAAAACTTGCTCTGCTTGATGAAACTGATTCCGGTCTTGACGTTGACGCAGTGCAAATTGTCTCTAACGGTGTTGCAAAATTCCACTCAGCCGAAAACGCTTGTATAATCATTACTCACAATACTCAAATTCTCAAAGCCCTCAAAGTCGATAGAGTGCATATCCTTTTGAATGGGAAAATAGTCAGCGAAGGAGGGAATGAACTCATCGAAGAAGTCACCAACAACGGTTATGCTAAATTTGGAGGGGGTGTTTTAAATGACTGAAGTAGATGTCAGATTAGGAAATATTGAAAGGCGTCAAGATACATTTGAAGCAACAGTCAGATCTTATATGGAAGCTCAAAAGCAGCGTGATGAGGATTTCCGTGCTGAAATGCGAGATTTCAAAACAGAAATGCGAGATCGTGACAATCAACGAGCTGCTGAAATCCGCGAAATTCGCCAAAGTCAAGAGGCTATGAGGAAAGATATGTACGCAGTGGTTGATCGAATGGATCAAAAGATAGACGGTATCGGAAAATTTGTTCAAAATTTGACTATCGCCACAATGGTTGGTATAGGTGCTGTAGTAGTCGGTGTTGTAGCGATTGCCGTTGCGGTTATTGTGAAGTGATTAATATGAAAAATAAAACTTATATAGAAGATATTGAGCGCACGCTCTATGATATAAAGAATGTCGACAGATCTGTATATAAAACTCATGCAGGTTTGACTGAGGAAGTAGTCAGGGATATCTCCAAAAAGAAGAATGATCCCGCTTGGATGCTGGACTTCAGATTAAAGTCGTTAGAAGTCTATAACAATCTAAACTTGCCGACGTGGGGCCCGGATATTAGCCGTCTCAATATGGACGAGATTGTCACTTATGTCAAGCCGGATGCCAAACTCGTCGGCAGTTGGGACGAAGTGCCGGAGGACATCAAAAATACCTTTGATCGACTGGGTATACCTAATGCGGAAAAGCAGTCACTTGCCGGTGTCGGAGCGCAGTATGACAGTGAAGTCGTCTATCACAGTATTCAGAAGAGGCTTACAGATCAAGGCGTTGTCTACACTGATATGGAGACCGCGCTTGTTGAGCATGAAGATATTGTCCGTGAATACTTTATGACTTTGGTGCCGCCGAAGGATCACAAATTCGCCGCCTTACACGGTGCAGTTTGGTCGGGCGGCTCGTTTGTGTACGTTCCCGCCGGTGTTGACGTCAAAATTCCCCTGCAGTCCTATTTCAGACTAAACGCCGCAGGTGCAGGACAGTTTGAGCATACTTTAATAGTTGTCGAGAAGGGTGCAAGCCTCCACTTTATTGAAGGTTGCTCCGCTCCTAAATATAATGTAACTAACTTGCATGCAGGTTGCGTTGAGCTGTTTGTCGGTGAAGGTGCAAGGTTGAGATATTCTACTATTGAGAATTGGTCGCGTAATATGATGAATCTCAACACCAAGCGTGCACTCGTCGAGAAAGATGGTCTCATTGAATGGGTCAGCGGCTCATTCGGATCGGCTGTCTCCTGCCTCTATCCTTGTTCAGTTCTTCACGGTGAAGGTGCAAAATGTGAGTTCACCGGCGTCACCTTTGCCTCAAAAGGTCAAAATCTCGATACCGGTGCAAGTGTTATTCATGTGGCACCGCATACCTCAGCGAATATCAACACACGGACTATCTCAAAATCCGGCGGTGCGGCGACTTACAGATCAGCAGTCAAAGTCACTAAAGCTGCTCACCACGCCAAGTGCTCCGTCAACTGTGAGTCACTTATGCTTGACGATGAATCCCGCTCTGATACCTTGCCGGTTATGGATATTGAGGCTCCTGAGGCTGATATTGGACATGAGGCTAAAATCGGGCGAATCAGCGAAGATGCAATCTTCTATCTTATGGCTCGCGGAATTGATGAACAAGAGGCAAGGGCAATGATAGTTAGAGGATTTGTTGAACCCATTGCTAAGGAATTGCCGCTGGAGTATGCTGTCGAGATGAATAATTTAATCACCATTGAGCTTGAAGGAGCAAACTAAATGAGAAATATTATTGATGCAATTATAACATTAGTAAAACAAAATGAAACCTATTTAAATGATAAACAGATTGGCAATAATAGAGTAAATATAGCTGGTTACGCTCTTGAGGATTATGTCAAAAATCTTTTTGCAAATACTTTTGATTGTTCAGAAGTTACACGCGAACAACAATGGAAAAATGTATTCTCTTATATTGGTAATGATTCAAATCCTCCTGATCTAATGTTGCGAAACGGTGATGCCATTGAAGTTAAAAAGATTCAATCTGAAAATGCAGCACTTGCATTAAACAGTAGTTATCCCAAACACACCTTACTTAAAACTAATCCAATGATTACGAATGAATGTCGTGAAGCGGAAGATTGGACAGAAAAAGATATAATTTATACGATTGGCGTTGTAAAAAATAATAAGTTGAAACATTTGTGTATGGTTTATGGAAGAAATTATTGTGCTTCTGATGAAATATATAATAAATGTTTTGAGAAATATAAAAATGATTTAGAATGGGCGGAAAATTTAGACTTCCACTCCAAATATGAGCAAGGCTTTATTAGCACAGATCCCCTTGGTATAACTAAGATTGAGTTAGAAATAGAGACATATATTGAAAATCCTTGTAAAGTTTTCAATTATGTTTATGAACGTAACAAAGATGCAGATTTTAATTTTATGTGTTTGATTGATTATGATAAATGGAATCAATTTAATAATGTTGATAAATTATTAAAACTTCAATCAGTTTATTCAAATTTAAAGATTACTGATGTAAAAATTAAAAATCCAGATAATCCTGCTCAATTAATAAATGCAAAATTAATTACATATTACTTTAAGGAAAAAAGATGTT
>CAJODU010000018.1 GCA_905233325.1 uncultured Selenomonadaceae bacterium | reverse complement strand
GAAATAATCAATAAAATTTACAATCCTGAAATTCTTAAACCTGAAAACGCTCGCAGCGATACAGTTAAAGTGAATATCGACAAAAATAAATTAGCTATGTCGGAATTTAAAGCCTTGTGGTCAAAAATCAATGCTCGCACGATTTATAGAGTGGATTTTGACAGTGAGGAACTTGTCAAGCACTCTGTCAAGGCACTGAATGACGATTTAATTGTATCTAAAATGTATTTTCGTGTTGAGAGCGGCGAACTCACCAAAATTGAATCAAAAAACGCCTTGACAAGCGGCACTGCCTTCACGAAAGGCACTTCCGGCGAGATTGAAGATGTCAACACTATAAAAATCAGCTCCGGCACAAAGTATGATCTTGTCGGCAAGCTGGTCGAAGAGACGAAATTGACACGCAAAACTATTGTCAAAATCCTCATTGGTATAGACAAAAAAATTTTCAATCAATTTCACTACAATCCCGAAGAATTTATCCTCAAGGCCGGCAATATCATAAACGCCCAAAAGTCAGCTACTATCATTGAACACATTACCTACCACTCGACGGGTGATAAATATAATCTTGAAGATATATTTACTGATTCTACGCTCAAGGGTAAATTTAATGTCAACGTCCTTCCAACAAAAAAACATCTCTATGATCATCTTCTCTATGATTCAAAAGTTGAGTGCAAATTTGCTGAATCACTTGAAAATAATCCTGAGATTGTAGTTTATGTCAAATTGCCGAGCGGTTTTTATATCTCCACTCCCTTCGGCAAATATAATCCCGATTGGGCGATTGTTTTTCGCGAGGGCAATGTAAAAAATATTTACTTTATTGCCGAGACTAAGGGCTCAATGGAAAATATCCAGCTGAGATTGATTGAACATAGCAAAATAGAATGTGCAAAAAAACATTTTGAGTCTATCAGCAGCGAGAATGTAAAATATGATGTTGTAAATGATTATGCAGATCTGGTGAATAAAGTTATTTGTTGTAATTGATCCACAATTTGATTAATTGTTAATATTTACCAAAATTTTATCTGCTTTAAGCTCACCCTCAAAAATTTTGCCGACACCTATAAAATTATTTTCAACGTAAACCCTGAACAAAGTGCCTTCAGCAAAGTTTTCATTGATCCTGGTTGTCAGTCCGCCGCAAAAGGCCTTGAATCTCCAAGGTGGAAGATTGAATACAGGCAGATGATCCAAGCAAGTGTCAACATTGATGATAACATTCTCACCGATCTCTTTGAGTGCCTCCAATGTTATGGAATCGTTGATAGAAAAAATTCCTGCTCTTGTCCGTTGAAGATTTTTGAGAGTAGCCGGCAAGGCAAGATTTTTGCCAATATCGACAGCAAGCGAACGAATATATGTCCCCTTTGAGCAATCAACATCAATAGTGACAGTATTCTCCGTCATTGACACCACACTCAACTTGTAAATAGTCACTTCACGGGAGGGCATAGAAAAATCTATATTCTTTCTTGCGAGTTCATACGCTTTTCTGCCGTTGATTTTGATTGCCGAATATTTCGGCGGCGTCTGCTGAATTGTCCCGACGAATGTGCTGAGAACTTTTTCAATGCTATCGAATGATTTTGATTTACATTCCACTTGTTGAATGATCTCACCGGTGATGTCGCCGGTTGAAGTCTCAATACCGAATAGGATCTCCGCACGATAGGATTTATCACAATCGGAGAGAAATTCCAAAAATTTCGTCGCTCTTCCGACAGCAACAGGCAAAACGCCGGTCGCAAATGGATCCAGCGTACCGGCGTGTCCTACTTTTTTTGTATTGAATATCTTTCTAACGCGGTTGACAACATCGTGGCTTGTCAAACCAGCCGCTTTATTAATATTTACAAAACCATCATTCATCGTATGTTAATCTATATCCTTTACAGCCTCACCAATGGCTTTGAGTAAACATTCCTTTGCCTCGTCGAAGGGTTTTCTGAGGGTGCAGCCCGCCGCACGAATGTGTCCGCCGCCTCCAAGGTTTCTTGCAATCTTAGAGACATCGACTGTACGCGATCTCATACTCACTCTGTAAATATCCTCCGACCTGCAAGTCAGGACAAACGCAATCTCGACACCATCAATCACTCTTATCTGATCTATAAAGCCTTCAGTGCTGTCAACAAGGTGAGCAACCGCCTCATTAATGAAAAGTCCTGCCACTTTGCCCTCATAGAAAAATTCCATAGTTTTGAGTGCTTCGCAAAGACCCTTGAAATCAGCCAGAGACTTGCGCTCCATCTCCTCGGCAATAACATTCGGCTTTACACCCGCCTCAATGAGGACGGCAGCAGCACGAAGTGTGGACGGGCGGGTATTTGCATAGTTGAAAAAGCCTGTGTCCGTTGCTATTCCGGCATAGAGACAGTGAGCAATATCTTCATTCAAGGCAACCGGCAGGAACTCAATAAGGTCAAAGATAATCTCACAAGTCGCGGCAGCGTTGGCATTGAGGAAGAGCCAACTGACATTTTTGCCCTCGTTGGTGATGTGGTGGTCGATATTGAGTATGGGAGCCTTGACCATTTTACTCACACTGCCGATTCTGTCCGGCTGGGTGTCAAGCACTACCAAAAGATCAGCTTGTATCTCCGTCTCGGAGAGCTCGACAGGGTGTTCTATATCGTTAATGTGTGGCAGAATTGTGAAGTTTGGGGGTATATCATCATCAAGTAAAGCACGGGCATTTTTCCCCATAGCCCGCAGAATCAGTAACAAGGCTAAAGAACTTCCTACAGCGTCACCGTCAGGATTGATGTGAGCCGCTACTACAATGTTATTTGCGGCTTGTATTCTCTCCGCCGCATCTCTAAGTTCTATCTTCATATTGCTACCCTCACAAGGTTAAAGATTATCACCAGCAGTCTGGTTATCATTATCTCTGTTATCGTTGGTTGCACTCTTCACTTTATCTTCACGTTCAACTTGCAAGAGCAGCTTTTGAATGTGTTCACTGTAGTCAAGTGAAGTGTCAAGAGCAAATTCAATAGTTGGAGTGAATCTGAGACGAATACGCTTGCCGATTTCGCGCCTGATGAATCCCAAAGAACTCTGCAGACCTTCCCAGGACGCCTTGACTTGCTCATCATTACCCATAATACTGACATAAACCTTAGCGTCACGGAGATCGCCGGTGACAGTGACGTGGGTGGCAGTCACAAAGCCTATTCTGGGGTCTTTGAGATCAGTCAGCAACATTTTGCCAATCTCCTGCTTTATCAGTTCTTGCAGTTTCTCTACTCTAAGTTGACTCATAAACTTTTCTCCGATTAAAAACTTGGTTGACATTATGAAAATATAATGATAAAATCATATTAAGGAATAGTTCGGTGGTAGGCTTCCTCCTGCGGGAGGTGACAGCATGAGCAAACGCACAGCTGACGACATTATGATTCTTGTCGGGATCGTCCAAACTGCGATTGCAGTCTACGCTGTCTTCTTTAAGAAGTAGCAGTTAAAAAAATAGGCCGTTAACGTCCACGGCGACACTAGAATACCACTTCACTACTAGCTAAAACCTTAGGATAAACCGACATGCGACATCGAACTTTCCTACTTTTATATTATCACTCTTAATGAGCATTGTCAAGGATTTGATAATAAATATATATTATTAAACATTCTCTGCGGCGTGACGAGCTTCAGCCTCTTTGTTGACATCTGCAATGGAAGTCTCAATCTCTTCCATCTTGTAAGCCTCAATTATATCGCCCTCTTTGAAATCGCGGAAGTCAACTATTGAGATACCGCACTCATAACCGGCAGCAACCTCTTTGACCTCATCTTTGAATCTTCTGAGCGAATCAATCAGCCCGTCAAACACCTCTATATTATCTCTCAAGATACGAATCTTGGAATTATTGAAAATCTTGCCGTCAAGGACGTAAGAACCCGCAACCAGAGCCTTGGAGAACTTCATAACCTTGCGAATCTCAACTCTGCCTTGGATAACTTCCTTAAACTTGGGAGCGAGAAGTCCACTCATTGCAGCCTTGACGTCACCAATGGCGTCATAGATAACTCTGTAAGTACGAATATCGATATTTTCGGTATCTGCCAGGCGACGAGCATTGTTGTCCGGTCTGACGTTGAAAGCGATTATAAGTGCATTTGATGCGGACGCCAGCATAATATCCGATTCATTGACGGCACCAACGCCGCTGTGAACGATTGTAACGCGAACTTCATCGTTTTTGTTGAGCTGAAGGAGCGAACTGGAGAGTGCCTCAATGGAGCCTTGCACATCAGCTTTGATGACAATGTTGAGATCTTTGATTGCACCAGCTTGGATCTGCTGGAAGAGATCGTCAAGTGATACCTTCTTCTTGCGGATAAGCTCAGTTCTTGCTTGTGCTTGTCTGTGCTCTGCAATGGATTTTGCCTGCTTTTCATCGAGGGCAGCGAGAATATCACCTGCTGCAGGAACATCATTCAAGCCCAAAACCTCAACAGGCACGGAGGGGCCGGCCTTCTTGACATTGTCGCCGCGGTCGTTAATCATAGCTCTGACCTTGCCGTGGGTAGTTCCGGCGACGATAGAGTCACCAATCTTCAATGTACCATTCTGCACCAAAACTGTAGCAACGGGGCCTCTGCCCTTGTCAAGCTGTGCCTCAATGATAACACCGCGAGCCTCACGGTTCGGGTTTGCCTTAAGTTCCTCAACCTCAGCCGTCAGAAGAATACCTTCAAGCAAATCCTCAATGCCCATCTGCTTCTTTGCGGAGACAGGAATCATCATAGTCTGACCGCCGTACTCTTCGGGAACAAGCTCATGCTCCATAAGCTCCTGCTTGACACGTTCAGGATTAGCCCCTGGTTTGTCAATCTTGTTGATAGCGACAATGATCGGCACACCTGCAGATTTAGCGTGATTGATAGCCTCAACCGTCTGCGGCATAACGCCATCATCAGCCGCAACGACCAGGACAGCAATATCAGTGACCTGGGCACCGCGTGCACGCATAGCAGTGAAGGCCTCATGACCCGGCGTATCAAGGAAGACAATCTTCTTGTTGTTGATACTGACTTGATAGGCACCAATGTGCTGGGTAATTCCGCCCGCCTCGCTCTTGGTGACGGAGGTCTTGCGGATAACGTCCAGAAGTGAGGTCTTGCCGTGATCAACGTGCCCCATAACCGTCACAACAGGCGGTCTGAGTTTCAAATCATGCTCGTCGTCCTCAATCTCAGGAATGAGGGTAGGATCAACTTCCGGCGGCAGTTCTTCAACAGTGACGCCGAACTCACCGGCAACGAGGGTCGCAGTGTCGAAGTCAATCTCCTGGTTGAGGTTTGCAATAACGCCCATCAGAAGGAGCTTTTTGATAACTTCGGCCGCAGTGGCACTCATCTTGCTGGCAAGGTCTTTGACGGCAATCATCTCGCCAACTTTGATGTGAGTAGGTCTTGCAATCTCAGCCTTGTGAACGACTTGCCCTTTCTTCTTCTTTTTGGGCAGACGAGCAACAGCGGCATTGTTGTAACCGCCTTGATTCTTCTGCCCTGCATTTTTGAAGTCCTTACCGCCACGCTTGTCGCGATTCCTGCCTTGACCGCGCTCTCCGTCACCGTCGCCACGATTGCGGCGTCCTTCCTTGCCGCCGCGTTCTCCACGATCGCGGTTTTCGTGATCTCCGCGCTTGGAATCTTTGCTGCCATGACGATTGCCGCGTTCACCGCGTTCTGAACGCTCAGTTCTGTCTTCACGTTCATTGCGGTCACGATCTCTGCCTTGGCGGTCTCCGCGTTCAAAGCGGTCACCACGCCTTCCTTCAGAGCCGCGACCTTCTCGCTCCTCAGCAAACTCACGATTATCGCGGTTGTCGCGATCTCTGCGTCTGTCCTGTCTTTCTTGCCTATCCTGACGCTCTCCGCGATCCTGCCTGTCTGCTCGTTCTTGACGATTTTGCCTTTCCTGACGGTCTTGACGATCTTGGCGGTCTTGACGATCGCGATTATTTGGGGACTCTTGACGTCTATCCTCAGTCTTAGCCTCCGGCTTTAAGGAGATCGTCTCTTGCGGCTTTTGAGGTTGAGATAGTTCCGATTGAGGTTGAGATTGCGGAGCAGCTTGTCCCTGCGGTTTCTGGCGTCTATACTTAGGACGCTTATTGTCGCGATTATATTTATCATTCTGCTTTTGTTGGGACTGTTGAGGCTGTGCAGACGCCGCCTGTGTATTTGTTGCTTGTGCGGCGGGCTTTGCCGGTGTTTCTGCCTTATTGTCAGATTTTTCGGGCTTAGCTCTCTTCACAAACGAACTTTTGACAAGTTGGTAGGCCTCTTCATCTATGGAGCTGAAAGTATTCGCCACCTTGATCTTATGCCTTTTTAAAAAATCCACCAACTGTTTGCTGTCTTGATTTAGTTCCTTGGCTAACTCAAATATCCTATACTTTTGGGTTTTCGACATATATCCACCCCCGGTTAGTGATGAGGGAATAGTGAATAGTTCTTAGAATCGGCAGATTTACTCTCTTCCCTATTTTCCATTCTCTATTCTTTCCTCTCTAGTTCCTCATTGATTCTATCATAAATATCTACAGGCACCTTGATTTTGAAAGCACGGTCAAGTTGATGACGTTTCAAGGCAACCTTGAGACATTCGTTTTTTTTACAAATATAGGCACCGCGACCCGACGCCTTACCGGTTAGATCTATTTTCACTATTCCCTCCGGTGTACGCACAATTCGGATCATCTCCTGCTTGTCCTGCACCTTGCGGCAGCCTATACAGGCACGTTGGCAAATGAGTTTCTTGGTCTTTGATTCTGCCATCTCAAGCTATCTTTTTCTCCTGTTCCTGTTCTTCTTGTTTCTGAGCTGGACTTTCTGCATACCTTCAGGCACTTCAAGCTCTCTGGACTGTTCCACACTCTTGATGTCAATCTTCCACCCTGTAAGTTTTGCGACAAGCCTTGCATTCTGCCCTTCTTTGCCTATTGCCAGTGAAAGCTGATTATTCGGAACAACTACCCTTGCAACTTTTTCAGCCTCATCAACCCAAACTACCTTGACTTTTGAAGGGCTGAGGGCGTTGGCTATGTACTTGCCGGGTTCGGGATCCCATTTAATGAGATCAATCTTCTCCTGTCCGCCAATCTCATTGACAATAGCCTGAACTCTCACGCCTTTGTTGCCAATACAGGTACCGACGGGTTCTATGTTCTCGTCCTTGCTGAGGACAGAGACTTTTGAACGCATACCCGGCTCACGCACAATAGACTTGATCTCAATTATACCCTCCTGTATCTCCGGAACTTCAAGCTCAAACAGACGTTTTAAAAGCCCCGGGTGTGTTCTTGAAACGAAAATTTGAGGTCCCTTGCTGCCTTTCTTGACTTCAGCAATATAGGCCTTGATGTACTTTCCAACAGAGTAATCCTCGCCAATTATCTGCTCACTCGGCAGCAGGACAGCTTCAGCCTTGCCTATGTCGATTATAACGTCATTATTTTCAATTCTGACTATTGTGCCGCTGACTATATCATTTGCCTTGCCGCTGAATTCGTCGTAGAGCATACCGCGCTCAACTTCCCTGATCTTCTGAACGACGAATTGTTTCGCTGCTTGAGCCGCAATCCTGCCGAAGTTTCTCGGTGTAACTTCAATCCTGACAACATCGCCTTCCTCATAGTGAGGATCTATCTCCTGTGCCGCAGAGATTGTGATCTGCCTTATGGGATCGATAACCTCGTCAACAACGTCCTTGAGAGCGTAAACGTGATAAGCACCGGTCTCACGGTTAAGGCTTACTTCAACATTTTGGGCAGTGTCGAAATTTTTTTTGTAGGCGACAACAAGCGCGGACTCAATGGCATCAAACATCATATCAGTTGAGACATCGCGCTCTATACATAATTTCTTCAATGCTTCCAAAAAATCAACTTTTTCTTGAACGATCTTTTTACTAACCAAATTTGTATCCTCCAAATTAGTCAGAATACAGGTCAATCCTGCGTTCTCAATTCTCAATCAGAAATCTATATGCAGACGGACAGAGGCAACCTTATCCATTGGGATCAAATCAATATCGTCGAGGGTGAGGGTTGTACCGTCAAAGCCCGTCAATACACCGATTATTTGTTTCTTGCCGTTAAATGGAGCATAAAATGTTACATCGACCTTCTTGCCACGCTCTCTAACGAAATCTCGTTCTTTCTTTAAAAGTCGATCCAGTCCCGGTGAGGAGACTTCCAAAATGTAGGAACCATTTATAACAGCCTCTCTATCCAAAACTTTGCCGAACTCTTCACTGAACTTTTGGCAATCGTCCAGTCCTATGCCGCCGGACTTGTCTATATAGATTCTGAGATACCAGTCGCGCTCTTTGACGTACTCAACATCAACCAGCTCAATCTCCGAATGATTTTTAAGAATTTCAGTGACGAGCTGCTCGACTTTAGTTTCTATGTTTGACATTTTCTCCTCCAAGGCAAATATTTCTGAATTGATATATTCCATACAATTTGAAAGAGTGGACACAACGCCCACTCTCCGGTCAACTTCTACTCAATGTTGACACCCGAAGGTGTACAAATCACACATAAACTATCGTCAGTATAGCAAATTACAGATAGTTTGTCAATAAGTAAGAAAAATTTGCCATAAACCTTGACAGTTTGCTCATTGTATTATATATTATATCCAAGAATGAAAATATACTGAAAACGTTTTAGGAGAATGGCAAATGAAAAATTTACTGATTGTTATCATAGTAGTTCTCGCTATGGTCGGTGGATTTGTCGGCTGGCTGTTTGCCAGAGACAGCGGCGGCGTGCCAATTCTCGCCTATCATCGAATCAACAACATCGACAAGGATCAACTGACTTTATCCGTTGACGACTTTGACGCTCAGATGAAATTCCTCGTTGACAACGGTTACCACTTTATAACACCAGATGAACTTTTGGACGCCTGGGGCGACACTCCTCCTGATCCTATCGCAGCCGCAAACGATCAACCTGCTCAAAATGAAGGAATCACTGCTACAGAGGCGGCAAACAAGTCAACTTTGCCGGATAAGTCCATCATTATTACATTTGACAACGGCTATGCTGATTTTTACAAAAACGTCTACCCTATCCTCCAGAAGTACAAGATCAAGGCTACTCTGCTGGTCATCACTGATTATATCAACCTCTATCCCGATTACCTTACTTGGGCACAGGTGAGAGAGTTGCAATCAAGCGGATTAGTGGACATTGAGAGCCATACTCTCAGCAACTTTGACTTAACTGATTCTCGTCTTTCGTCGTATGAGATTCGCAATCAACTCTACAGCTCCAAACAGGCTATTGAGTGGTATCTCAAGAAACCTGCCAAATTCGTCGCTTATCCTGGTGGTCTTTACACTAAGGAAGTTGAGGACTTGAGCCGTGATGTCGGCTACAGAGCGGCTTTTACTATTGACTATGGTCTCGCCAAGCAGGAATTTCAACATTATGTAATGCCTCGTATACCAATTTTCGGCAACATTTCCTACCCCCTGCTCAGATTTAAGATGAGAGTGATAGGATCCCCTGTCGTTGCACCGCTCACCCGTTTCAAAAATAGGCTGATAAGCGACGGTAATGAGGCTGTTGCAGACTTCATCTGGATTCCTTAATCCTTTGATTTTGTTTGAGAGGTGATTTTAGTGGATTTGTCAAAACTGAACACCGAGCAAAGAAATCCCAAAACATACGACATTGATAAATTAGATACGCTTTCTATGCTCCGCGTAATCAATGAGGAAGACAAGACAGTCGCAAATGCCGTTGAGGCTGAACTGCCGCACATTGCCGAGGCTGTGGATCTCATAACCTCCAAGTTGAGTGAAGACGGACGAATGTTCTATATTGGTGCAGGAACTTCGGGAAGGCTTGGGGTTCTTGACGCCTCTGAATGTCCGCCAACTTTCGGTGTGTCACCTCATATGATTCAAGGACTCATCGCCGGTGGTCCTAAGGCTTTAATCTCAAGCATAGAAGGAGCCGAGGACAACAAAAATCGTGCTGTCTCCGACCTTCAAGAGCGTAATTTAACGGCAAATGATGTGTTGGTTGGGATTGCCGCTTCGGGACGTACACCTTACGTTGTCAGTGCATTGGAATATGCAAACTCTATAAATGCCGCAACTGTCGCAATTTCCTGCGTTGAAACTTCCGAGATTGCCTCTATCGCGAGTATCGCGATTACACCTATCACGGGACCTGAAGTTATCACCGGCTCCACTCGTCTGAAAGCCGGCACTGCTACAAAACTTGTGCTAAATATGCTCACGACTGCTGTGATGATTAAGCTGGGCAAAGTTTACAGTAACCTCATGGTGGACGTCCAAGCTACTAATGAAAAACTCAAAGCAAGAGCGGTGAGAATTGTAATGGAAGCTACCGGCTGTGACGAAAAAACGGCGATTAAAACTTTGACAAGTTGCAACGGCAGTGCCAAGTCAACAGTTGAGACAATTCTTATTAAAAAAGTATGATTAGCTGGTATTGATTGAGGAGGTGGATCTATGAATAATGGTATATCGGTTTATACTGGATTGAATTGCTCTTTGAAGGAAAATCTTGAACTCATTGATACGGCGGCTTCTTTAGGGCTGAAACGACTTTTTACATCTGTCTTGATTCCTGAGGCTGCCGAGTTTCAGGCGGAATTTGCCACAATTCTTATCGCCGCTGTCGAGAGAGATTTTGAAATAATTATTGATGTGACGCCGGAGACCATTGCCGATTTTGACTTTGCTCTTGATTTTGAGCAAATTACCCCTAGACTCGACGACGGTTTCAATCCAAGACAGATTGCGGCTCTTAGTCGCATTCGCCGCATAATGCTAAACGCCTCAACGATCACGGAAGAACTTTTAATCACTCTCGCAGACCTTGAGGCTGATTTCAGCAACATTTCCGCTTTACATAATTTTTATCCGCACATATATACAGGACTTGAGCTTAACTACTTCCTGCAACAAAATCATCTGTTAAAAAGTTTCAATATAGCAGTAGGAGCTTTTGTCGCTTCACTTGAAGGAAGACGCAGACCGCCTTTTGAGGAGGGGCTACCTACTGTCGAGATTACCAGAAATTTTACCGTTGATTTTACAGCTCGTTATTTGACAGCTCTCGGTGTGGATTTTATTATGTTATCCGATTCTCTGCCAACGCTTGCTGAATGTTCTTCCATCACAAAACTAAATCGTGGAGAAATTATTCTAGAGATACACACCGTCACTTCTGACGCTACCTCACTAAAACTGCTATCGCAGAAATTTCAAAGCAGACCCGAAATATCTGATGATGTAATTCGCACTGTGAATAGTAGAACTCTTACGAAAGAACTGGGATTAATCATCAATCCTGACAACGCACCTCAGCCGCGCGACTTAGGGGACATCACAATCGACAATTCAAAATTTGGGCGATATATGGGTGAAGTTCAGATTGTAAAATCTGTTCTTCCGCCTGATTCCAGAATAAATCTGGTTGCTCAAGTTTCCAAAATAGATTTGCCTATTTTGAACATCTTAGCTACCCATACTCAAAAAATTTTCTCATTCCGCTTTGTCTAAATACCCTCTTGATACCTGAAGGAAGGTCATCTATTAATGAAATCATTTATACTATACTTGCTTGTCATAACTACTATCTCTTTATCTGCAGGATTCGGCAGAACAGCGTTTGCCTCGCCAACTCTGTCAGTCAACTCGACAGGCAACGATGTAATTATCCTCCAGCAAAAACTCCAAGACGTTGGTTACGCAATCAGCATAGTCGACGGCGAATTTGGCAATGAGACCAAAGCCGCTGTTGAAAAATTTCAAAGTGACCACAATCTGAGCGTCACAGGCATTGTCAACAACGCTACTTGGCGAGCTCTCAAAAAAATCAAGTCACCCAAAACGTCTAAACTCCTTCCAACCGACTCGAACAAAAAGGCAACCCTTAATCTTGATGAATACAATGATACCAAGCTGGTACCTTTTGGCAAGACGTTGATAAGTCAATCTAAGGCTAATGAAGTCGTCCGAACTGCCAAAAAATTCATCGGTGTCCCTTATGTCTTTGGTGGAACAACTCCTTCCGGTTTTGATTGCTCCGGTTTTTTACAATACGCCTTCAAAGAAAATGGAATCCTTATTCCCAGATTGGCTGACGAGCAATACAAATTAGGCAAAGCTGTAAAGACTAAGGAACTAACGGCTGGTGATTTGGTATTTTTCACCACCTACGAGGCAGGTGCCTCACATTGCGGAATTTACCTTGGTGAAGGGCAATTCCTGCACGTATCGTCCAGTCGCGGCGTCAGGATTGACTACCTTGACAATACCTACTGGGCACCAAGATTTTACGGTGCTAAAAAAATTGTTGAAGTTTAAAAAATCATTAAAATGAATGAATATTAAAACAGTGCTATCTCCTTCTCTTTCTTGAAGTTAGTATAGCACTGTTTTATTAAAAAAATCTGAAAATAGCAGGGAATTTATCTGAAAATTCGTCGAAATTCAAAAAAATTCTTTGAGTGTTTGCTCGTCAGTCGGTTTTCCGAAATAAGAGCCAATCAGGAAAAACAGCAGGGAGACCGTGATTCCGATTGTGATTTGGTGAAGATCAAACACCTTGAAACCTAAGGCTTGAGTGGCACAATATACTACTGTCCCGCCAATCATTGACAATTCTGCACCCAGCTTGTTTGCACCTTTCCAGTAGAGACCGAGCAGTAGAGTCCAAAAGAACGCAGTTTCCAGTCCTCCGAAAGCGAACATATTGATTAGCCATATGAGACTTGGTGGGGTCAATGCGACTACGAAAACGATTGTGCCCATTAGAGCTGTCGTCAGTATTGACAGGCGTCTCATACTGCTTTGCTCGACTGTACGCCCGCGACTGCTATGGTAATGTACGTAGATATCCTTCACCACTGCACTTGAAGCAACTATCAGCAACCCTGAAATAGTGGAGATAGAGGCAGCAAGGGGACCTATTATGGCAATACCTATGAGGTTTTCAGGCACTGCCGCCACGATAGCTGAAGGGATCACGTTGTCTACACCTCCGTTGGCAGCCGCGTCCCCACTCAACACACCGTGTGCCAGGATTCCGACGAAGTTGATTCCTATGTTCATAAAACCTATGACTACGGTGCCTATGATGATCGCCTGTTTCATTCCTGCAGTGTCCTTGTAGCTTATTCCTCTAACCACCGATTGCGGCAGTCCTATTGTACACACGCCAACCAAGAGCCACTGCGTTAGATACAGCGTCCAAGGCATTTTCCCGCCTGAAAACGGCTCAAACATCTCCGGCCTCTCAACCGTAAGTTTGCCGAGGATTGCCTCAACTCCGCCTCCTGCCATTAAAACATAGTGCAATAGTATGACTATACCTGCTATCATCATCACAGCACAACAAGTGTCCGTTAATGCTACCGCCCTAAATCCGCCGATCGAAGTATAGACAACGACCACCAGCCCGAACAGCAACAACCCTATTTCATAGCTGTAACCCGTCACCGCCGCGAAGAGTTTTGCCCCTCCTACGAACTGTGCCGTCATTGTGCCGCTGAAGAAGAGGACGATTGCTAAAGCCGCGAATCCCGCAAGGAGTTCTGACTTATACCGTGCTCTCAAAATGTCCACTACCGTCACGGCGTTGAACTTCCGTGCTAACAGTGCCACTCTTTTGCCAAAGATTCCCAATACCAAAAAAACCGCCGTTACCTGCACGACCGCCATATACAGCCAGCCAAAGCCGACCTCGAAAGCCATACCGGGACCGCCGACGAAACTTGACACCGAGCTGTAAGTTGCTACTGTTGTCATTGCAAGGACAAAGCCGCCCAGTTGTCTGTTTCCAACGAAGTAACTTTCCAAGAAGTTACCACCTTGTTGTAGCTTTCGCACATAAAAACTGATTGCCGCCATCACTGCCATATATAGCAGCAGCGGTAGTAAATTTGCCATTTTTGCCTCCGTCTTGTCCGCTTTCGGTACAAGCGTCACTTTTCATATATTTTTAGTAGGTTATAGATCGACATCTTTGATTTTTCTACTCAGAGTTATGGCTAGGACTATTGCCATTGTCCATACTCCGATTGTGCCGACTATCGCCCAGATTGGTATATTACAGATTGTCATTTCGACGCCCGACAGGAGAATCCCTGCCAGCAGCCAGAATATTATCAGTGTAAGCAGGCTCAAGCCTGTCATTTTAGCTTCTTTTAAGATTTCCAAGTATCTCATTTGACAGCCCCCCGCCTTAATGTTTCGAGTATAAGCTGAACTGTAGGCTCTACGCTTGACAGGAGCAGCTTTTCTTTAGGTGAGTGTATATCGAGGTTGGTGGTGCCGATTGATACTATCTCCAAGGAGGGGTTCTTGACACTGAAGTAACTGCACTCCAGACCGCCGTGTATCACCCTTTTGGTGAGTTCGCGTCCTTGTTCGTGTGCTATAGCCTTCATACGATCAGCCAGATCATTATTCTCACTCTTCCAAGGAGGGGTTATATGTCCTATATCAATTTTAAAGCCACTTTCCTCTGCTGCCTTTATTGCTGAACTTTTCATCACTTCGCGACCTGTTTCACTGTGAAAGCGCGGCATATATTCAATCATCATACCTTTTGAGGTTGCTTTCAGAACGCCGATATTGGCACTGGTCTCGGAGTCGTGGACGCCGTCTTCAAGCATTTCAATCAGTTTCAACAAGGCTTGGGTACTTTCGGCAGTGAATACTTGTTTTGGCAGATTGAGAATATTCTCCATTGAAACACTCATATCATTTTCATCAAGCTCACGAGAAGTTTTATAGACTTCAGCCGTAACATCGGTGATTTTAGGCAATTCCTTATGATCAATCATTATGACGGCTTCTGCCTCTGAGGGAATGACATTCATTGCACGGCCGCCTTTTATTCTAGCCACTTCACAGTCAAGCAATCTGAGGGATTTGGCAAGGACTTTGATTGCATTGGCGTGAGGGATTCCTATAGCCTCACCGCTGTGTCCGCCCTTGAATCCGGCGATCCTGAGCTTTACAGCTTCGCTCTTAGTGGGAGTTGTCAGCTTGGCTTGGCGTTTGAACTCTATCCTCATACTGCCGGCACTGCCTATGACCAACTCCTCGGCATTTTCGCTGTCGATATTGAGAAGATATTTTGCTCCGTTCAGATGTTTTTCATCAAGTTTAGAGGCTCCTGTCATTCCGACTTCCTCGTCGACTGTGAAGATGACTTTCAAAGGGAGGGTGATTCCTTCCTTTGCCCTGTTCTCCAGCAGGTATAGTATGATTGCTATTCCTATGCCGTCGTCTGCTCCGAGACTAGTGCCGTCCGCTTTCAGATACTTTCCCTTGCGAACAAGCTTTATGCTGTCTGTAAGAGGGTTGTAAGGCTTTTTGCCGTCAGATACACAGACCATATCCATATGTGCTCCTTCCGAGGAAGGTGCCGCTATCTCAGCGATTACATTGCCTGTTTCATCTTTCTCAACCTTTGCACCAAGTACCTTTAGTCTATCGACCAGATAATCGGCAACTGTGCCTTCGTGCTTGGACGGGCGAGGAATCGCTGCTATTCTTTCAAACTCTTTGAGTACTTCTTCTAAGATTTTGCTCATTGTTCTCCTTAGTTTATCTCATTGCATAGCCCGCCAGGGCAGCTTCGGTGTCCACTCCGTTTGGTGTGTAGAGGATTATTTTTTCGGAAATGGGATTAACGTGTCCGTCTGTGACGTAGCACACACCGTTCACGAAGTCACTGATTCGGACTTGCTCAGCGGTATCAACAAGTTCGTAATTTACTATCACCACATTCTTTTCGAGGAGGTCATCTGCTATCATTCGTACTTCTTCAAACTTGCTTGGTTTGTTAATTCTGACGCTGATGCCCGATCCTTTCACTACTGTAAGTTGTGGTTTCATCGCTATCACCGGCTCCTCTTTCTGAGCGTAAGCCGTGTATTTCATTCCTCCGAATGCTACACTTCCGCCCTCTGCTGTGCGCATTCTTCCAACTTCTATCATTGGTTCTCTTGCGCTTACTGACTCTTTCAAGACTTCTGAGGGTTCTTCTCTTCTTTGCGGCTCGCTCTTTGCCGGCTCCACTTTCTTTTCAGGTTTCTTTTCGACTATTTCTTCTGTCTCTTCATCTTCTATCGGCTCAAGCGGCATTATGAAGTCTGTTATTTTCTTGAATATGCTTAAATCCATAACTTCAAACCCTTTCAATTTCGCTTTCGCCTAGTATATCATACTTTTTTCATCTTGGCAAGTATTTTTTTCAGTTTTTTTTCACTGTTTTATTTCCTTGCATTTTTGGCAGCGCGACCGCGGGTCACTCTGTCAAGTTCCAACTTTCTGAGGCGAATGGTTTTGGGAGTGACCTCAACCGCTTCGTCTTCGTTGATATATTCCATTGCCTGTTCAAGGCTCATTATTCGTGCGGGGACAAGCCTGATTGCTTCATCGGAGCCGCTTGCTCTCATATTTGTCGCGTGCTTTTGCTTGCAGGGGTTGATGTCTATATCCATCTCCCTGGAGTTCTCTCCGACTATCATTCCTTCGTAGACCTTCATACCGGGCTCCACGAACATCACACCGCGTTCCTGCAGGTTGTAGATACCGTAGCCGGTTGTCTCTCCTGCCTCGAAGGCGACCAAACTGCCGCGTGTGCGTCTCGGTATGTCGCCCTTGTAGGGTGCATATCCGCTGAAGACGTGATTCATTATACCATTTCCGCGAGTCGCTGTCAAGAGTTCTGATCTAAATCCTATCAGCCCCCTGGCGGGTATTTCAAACTCTAATCTTTGATAGCCGCTGCGTTCGTCTACTGTTTTGAGCTCTCCCTTGCGGCGTCCCATTGATTCCATCACTGTGCCCATATATTCGGCGGGGACTTCGACTGTCAAAAGCTCCATTGGTTCCAGCTTTTTGCCGTCAACTACTTTGTAGACCACTTCAGGCTTGCCGATTGAGAGTTCGTAGCCCTCGCGACGCATAGTCTCGATAAGTATAGAAAGGTGGAGCTCTCCTCTGCCGCTGACCTTGAATACATCGGCCGAATCGGTCTCCTCAACCCTAAGTGCCACGTTGGTCTCTGCCTCTCGGAAGAGGCGATCCCTTATGTGGCGGGAGGTTACATACTCGCCCTCCTGCCCTGCAAGGGGGGAGGTATTGACTCCAAAGGTGACGCTCAGGGTCGGCTCGTCCACTCTGATTGCCTCAAGTGCGTCAGGGTGTTCAGGATCGGTGATGGTATCGCCTATCGACGCCTCTGTGAGACCTGTCAGAGCGACTATCTCTCCTGCTTCTGCCTCCTCGACTTCAATGCGCTTTAACCCTTGGTAGACGTAGACTTTGCCGACTTTGCACCTGGTTT
>CAJODU010000017.1 GCA_905233325.1 uncultured Selenomonadaceae bacterium | reverse complement strand
AAAATTTTTTTCAGTCGGCAGATTATGCTCTCAGTTTCAGGCAAATATTCGGACAGCCAATGTTCAAGCCCCTCCATTATCAATAAATTTTTGGCGGCGTTAATATTTCCAAACTCAACTGCCTTTTTGTACCACTCCAAAGCTAAATAATAGTTATCTCTGTAGGAATCACTATCGCCGCCGTCTAAGTCGTTCTTTTTTATGTAAAAAACAGCAACGGCAGCATCAAAATCACCGGCATCTGCCGCCAATTTGTACCATTTTAAAGCACGAATTTTATCCGTTTTGTAAAGTTGTGCGGCGATACCGAACATTGCATTAAAATGTCCAAGTTTCTCCGTTGTTATATAAAATTTTAAAAATTTTTTGTCGGTGAATTTGAAATGTTTACTGTAAATCTTTGTAATCATTCGCACAATATCACTATTGCAGAAGTAGTCCCAACCATAAGTTTCAACTACTTTGATGAACCATTCCAACGCTTTTAAATCATCTTGCTGAACACCACGACCGAAAAAATAACAACACGCAACTTCGTACATACAGACATCATTGCCGAGACTTGCACCTTTTTGATAACATTCAAACATTTTTTCAAAGTCGTTCTGAAGTTTGTAAATTTCAGCCAGTTTTTTTAATGCGTTGGTATTATTTTTCTCCGACGCTTTTGAAAGATAAAAAATTGCTTTGTCAATATTTTTACTTTCGCTGTATTTACTGTAAATTTTACCTAAAGTAACGGAGGCAAATTCATCGCCTGTATCATCGACTTTTTTCAACCATTTTATTGCCTCATCCAAATTTTTTTCAACGCCAACTCCTTCCATATAAAATTTGGCAACTACATTCATTGATTCGACAAGACCATTTTTAGCAGCGTGTAAATTCATTTCAAAAAATTTTTTCTCGAGGTCCTTGCTAATTTTTTCGTCGTACACAATTTCACTCCAATTTTTTATTCAATGCATAGGCACAAGTTTAAAATTTGTTTTCATTGCAAAAAACGTGTCGTTCATCAACTTAATTTTTTCAGCAAAATTTTTTTCGTCATACTCAATGTATCCGACAGTCATCCAGTTTGCGAAT
Source organism: uncultured Selenomonadaceae bacterium (assembly GCA_905233325.1). GTDB lineage: Bacteria > Bacillota > Negativicutes > Selenomonadales > Selenomonadaceae > Quinella. The sequence continues at coordinate 21,751 of CAJODU010000017.1, read as the reverse complement.
ACTTGACGCGCAGGCTTTTCAAAATTTGGAATACAACTTTGAAAATACGCAAGAATTTTTTGACGCGCATAGTTTACTTTTTCTTTGTCGTATGCCTCACCATCTGCACTCATTTTTACTGCGATTTTATTATTTTCAATTTGAAGTTTGCACTCATCGCAATAATCTTCCGTCAAACCTATTTGGTCAAGTTCGGCATTGTTCAATGGATACCAACACAAGCAGTTAAATCCTCCACCGCCTTTTTTTCTGCCTCTTTTTACATAACCCCACCAATTTTCTTTTGATACGGCTTTTGTATCTATGAGATGTTTAAAAAATCCCGTATATGGCATACTCCACCATTCAGCTATTGGCAAAGTATTATACAAATTTTCTTCTTGATTAAAATTCTCAAGATAATCAACATAATCAGTAAAAATATCACTGTTAATTCTATCTTTGTATTTGTTGAAAATCGCAAGCAGTTCTGAACGAGAAAAAATTTTGTCTGCTGCTTTAGGCTTATACCATTGCTCAACTGTTTTATAAAAAACGCAAATTATTTGACTTGCCGCAATACCTTCAGCAACAAGCGCATTTTTTTGAGCTTGAATCTGCGAATCTGTTGCCTCACTAAAAATTTTATCTTCGATAATGATTTTATAATTATCAATCGTCAGCAAAATATCAATCCGTACATTGCCAACACTATATTGACGTTGAATTTCTGCTATATCTTTGACTTTACTTAATTGAGGGATTGCATGAAGAAAATCAACGGCACATTGCGTTATTTCAGTATTTTTATTTTGGTTCTCAATTTTTGCATGAGACAACAGCCAGCAAATAAAAGCGTCCTGCGAAAGTTCGCTTGTAGCGTAGCGAAATAAATTAGTTTCTTTCAAGCTAATCAACTCCTATAATTTTCAAGAAAAATAATTTTTATACCTTTCAAAAATTATGTCATTCTTCCCATGATCAAAATAATCATTAATACTTTCCACTTCCAATTCATTAATATTTTCTTGACACATGGTGGTAACTCCTTTTTGTTGCTCCAAAAATTTTTTCAATACTATCTTATCAAATCAAATGTTCAAAATTTTTTACACTGTGATAAAAAATTATGTGAAAGCTCTTAGATTATTTTAGGGACTAACGTCATTTAATAAAAAAACTCTCGTTTGGAGACTGAGTCCATTCGAGAGTTTTTTAATATATATTCGTTTATGATTCGACGTTACAACCTAAGCAGTAGCATGATTGGATGCCATAGCGGCGGAGATGGCTGCACCGAGACCGCTGCCGCCTGTATCAAGAATTGTGGTAACTTTCTCTGCCTCGTCACCGAGAAGCTCAACAAGGGCGCGATTGATATTTTCCTTGACAAGCGGCATTTTTTCGTAGACGGAACCATCAACGGCAATGTGCTGTTTATTGATCTTGCCGCTGCCTGTACGCTGCCAAATGATACCGACATAAGTTGCCGTAACAATCCTGGCGGAGCGGACAACAATCGCCGTGGCGAGTTCCTTGATCTTCTTTGCCTCTTCAGAGTCAATATTTTTGTCAGTTTTATCCTTGATAATCGCCGCAATTCTGTCGCCGTCAACACTGTTATCAATCAAAATGCCGGACATATCAATGGCAGTAAATCCATAATTCTTGCCTTTCTCGCCGAAAAGTTCAGAAAGTGCCATCCCGAAAAGTACACCGAGATAGCGGCCGGATACCATTTTCTCAAGACGCTGCTCACCCGGCTTTTCGGAGGATTCGTCAAACTCTATATCGAAACGATTAGGAGTGAGTTTAGAAAATCCACCGCTCTCAAGGTTGAGTATCATTCCGCCAACGCCGACATTTTCAGGGTCTTTGACTGTTGATTCAAGATAGCAGTTATTTTGACCGGTGGCGTAGATTGAGCCTATGTAAGTATCGGCATTTTGATAAGCAGCACTCAAAAGGACAGCGACGGTGTCATTGATAACGGAAATCGGTTCAACATTGTTTATCTCACGGCGAGCCAGTGCAGCTTTAAGCAGATCGTTGACAACTTCACCTTCAACGCCCGCGGTTGCAAATTCTTTAGTCCAGATAATCAGACTGGCATTGTAGAGATCTGTTTGATTTGAGGGAAAGCTGAAAGTGTGACCGAGATAAAACTTTGTCTCGTGATCTTTGTCGATAGCCTCATCAATAAGCCCTGCCAAGAAATCAAACATATCATCAGCTTTAGAGCCGACGCCAACATAATCATAAGAACCGGGCAGAATGAGCGGCTTGCCGACTTTTTTGGTGACATCAAACCTGCCGGAACCTTGAAGTTTGATACGAGAAACACGGACATTAGTGCCGCCGAAATCTAATGCAAGATATTCGCCCGTCTCCTTGCCGGTGGGAAGTCCGACATAAGATTTAAGCATACGGAGAGATGAATTTTCGGGATCATTGAGACCCAGCTTTAAATCCTGCCTGAAGTTTGCGGCAATCTCCCTGAGTTGTTCCGCATCTACGGTAAATTCTTTGATGATTGATTGAAGTAACTGTCTGTCTAACGCCATAATAACACTGCTCCTCTCACTCGAATTGTGATAATAATTTATTATATCATTGTTTTTGAATTTTGGCAAAATTTTTTAAATTTTTTTGTTGAACATTGAAATTGATTCGCCTTAATGATAAAATAAAGTCAAATTTGCAGGGATAGGAGATTTCGATTTTATGAAGTTTATATCTTGGAATGTAAATCGCAAAAGTATAGAAAATGTTGACCTCATTCCACTGCTGGAAATAAATCCTGATATTATAGCTTTCCAGGAATTAAGACCTGCTAGAGGTAAACTACCTGAGGATATGGTTGAGGATTTATCGGAATATCTGCAAATTTGGAATAATATCGGCTATGGTATGGCGTTATTTACTCGTCGTCGTGACTTCAAAATGATGAGCATAGATTTTGACGGCCGCACTATGACATTGGATTTTGATAAATTTCTATTTGTCAACCTTGAGGCTCCCTTGCTTTTCCACTTCGGCTCTGAAGATTATATCGAGTGGTTCAAGGTTTTTCGGCGTTTCATGATAAAAATAAGTCAAATCAAGCCGGTTGTGATTGGCGGCACTTTTAATGTCATGTCGAATAATACTGATATTCCGCCGGAAGATGCTCTTGTGATGAGAAATCTTTTAAAGACAGGCTATGTAGATACATTCAACGAACTTCACCCGAATGAAGAAGAAGCCTACACCTATAAGAGGATTGGCAGGAATTTTGACAGGCGTATGGATTATTTTTTCGTCAGTGGTGATTTAAAAGATAGGGTAAAGGCTGCGACCATTGAGGAAGAGATCCTCGGCGGCAATCATCGACCCATTACCCTGAATATTGAGATTTGAGGTGGCAAAGTGACATTTGAGAATAATTCTGATTTTCTTCGTACAAAACATTTTAACGAAGATTCAAAACTTCAACAAACCAAAAAATTTGTATCATGGAATGTCAACGGCTTGCGGGCTTGCTTGAAGAAAGATTTTATGGCCTCTTTCAAAAGTTTAAATGCTGATATATTTGCCATTCAAGAGACGAAGATGCAGCCGGAACAAGCAATCATTGAGACCGTCGGCTACAAGCAAGTCTGGAACAGTGCCGAAAAGAAGGGCTATTCCGGCACAGCGATATTTACACGCATAGAGCCGCTCAACATCACTCAAGGAATAGGTATTGACGAACACGATCACGAGGGAAGAGTAATTACGCTGGAGTTTGAGGACTTCTACTTTGTCAACGTCTATGTTCCCAACTCTCGCCAGCAGTTGGAGCGGCTTGACTACAGAATGAAATGGGACGACGACTTCAGGGGTTACCTCCACTCACTTGACCTCAATAAGCCCGTTATCGTTTGCGGTGACTTGAATGTCGCCCACAACGAAATAGATCTCAAAAATCCCTCAACTAATCATCATTCCAACGGGTTCACTGACGAAGAGCGCGGCAAGTTCACCGAACTGCTCAATGCCGGCTTTGTCGACAGTTTCAGAATGATCTATCCCGACAAAGTTGGGGCTTATACTTGGTGGTCATATCTCCGCAAGGCAAGGGTGAATAATTCCGGCTGGAGGATAGATTACTTTCTCGTCTCCGAAAGAATCAAAAATCAAATTGTCGAGGCAACGATTGAAAGTAGTATTATGGGCAGTGATCATTGTCCCGTCACTCTGAAAATATTTTAACGAGGAGTCAAAATGTCTATGATAATTGATATGCACACCCACATATTCCCCGACAAGATGGCGGTTGCTGTCATTGACAAGCTGAGTCGGACGAGCAAGTCGGTTGCTTTCTCGGACGGCACATTGAGCGGACTGATTGAAGGTATGCACAGCGGCGGCGTTGATAGTTCCGTCATTCTGCCTGTTGCGACTAATCCTCACCAAGTCGAGAAGGTCAACGACGCCTCCTACAATCTCAATGATAAACATTTTCAAGAGGGTATATTATCTTTCGGCTGTATGCATCCCGACTATGAAAATTTTTTGCAAGAATTGAGCAGACTCAAAAGCAACGGATTCAAGGGTATAAAAATACACCCCGTCTATCAGGACACTGACATTGACGACGTGAAGTATTTGAGAATCTTTGAACGGGCGGCGGAGCTGGATTTAATCGTCGTCACTCACTCCGGTCTGGATATTGGTTTTCCGGGTGTTGTCCGCTGCTCTCCTAAGATGTTGCGGCATGTTGTTGAGGAGATCGGCAATTTCAAACTTGTGGCGGCTCATATGAATTGGGAAGAGGCGGCGAAATATCTTTCGGATACACAGATCTATATTGATACCGCTTTCTCCACCGGTACCATTACACCGCGTCCTGACAGTACTTGGAGGGCGGAAGAGCTTGTCATGCTCAACGCTGAAAAGTTTGTGGAGATGGTCGAGGCGTTCGGTGTTGACAGGATACTCTTCGGGACGGACAGTCCTTGGAGTGCTCAGAGTGATTCAATAGAATTTATTAAAGCCCTGCCCATCAACGAAGAGGACAAGGCTAAAATCCTTGGCGGAAATGCTGTGCGCCTGTTAGGTATCTCCAAATAAGGTATCGTAGAAGGTGGGGTATGAGATATTGACGCAATCGGGATTATCTATCACCACACCTTCAGCCGCAGCACCGAAGATCGCCAGAGACATTGCCATTCTGTGGTCGTTGAAGGTTTTGCACTCGGCTTTAGTGAAGTCGTGAACGCCGTGAATGATTAAACTGTCCTCAGTCGCCTCAAATGCACCGGCGGCTATTTTATTGTATTCGTCAACGATAGACTTGAGTCTGTCAGTCTCCTTGACACGCAGCTCACCAACATTATTTATGACGGTATCACCTTCAGCGAAGGCAGCCGCAACGGCAATCGCAGGGATCTCATCAATCAGTCGCGGAATCATCTCATCGCCAAAGGTCGTGCCGTGCAACTCACTGTAGACGACGCGAATATCAGCAGATCTCTCGCCGCCGCTCACCCTCTCGTTGATGAAATCTATCTTCGCGCCCATCTGCCGCATAACATCAATGATACCCGTCCGCGTCTCGTTGATACCGACATTCTTGATGATGACATCGCTGTCTTTGAGGATCGAAGCGAGAACAATCCAATAGGCGGCGGAACTTATGTCACCCGGCACCTCGATTGATTGCGGAGCGGTGAGCTTGTCAATGGGAGTGATTTTGATTTCATTGCCGTTTTTTTCGATATTTGTGCCGAAGGCTGTCAACATCTTCTCGGTGTGGTCGCGTGAGGGATAGGGTTCGACAATCGCAGTCACACCGTCTGCATATAGACCGGCAAGAATGATTGCCGATTTAACCTGTGCACTTGCAACGGGCATTTGATATGTTATACCTTTTAACTTTTGCTCTGCCGGTATGATTGTTATCGGCAGATTTTTGTTTTGATTGCGTCCGACGATCTTTGCTCCCATCATCGTCAGCGGCTTGATCACTCTGCCCATGGGGCGTTGTTGAAGTGAGCTGTCACCTGTGAATGTTGTCAAAAAATTTTGTGGCGAAAGCAACCCCATTAACAATCTCAAAGTTGTTCCTGAATTGCCGGCGTCAAGAATACTTGCAGGTTCCTTGAGACCGTGAAGACCATTGCCCTTGACTAATATTTTGCCTCCATTCTCTTCAATATCAACGCCCATAGCCTTCATACAAGCGATAGTTGACAGGCAGTCCGCACCCTTGAGGAAGTTTGTCACCTCAACGGGAGTATCAGCAAGGCTTGAAATCATGATACTTCTGTGGCTGATTGACTTGTCCCCGGGAATCGTTATTTCACCGTGCAAACCTCGCTTGGCTTTGAATATCTCTCTCATCATAAATCACTCACTAACCTTGAGCCATTTTTTGACATCTTGCCGCACACCTTCAGGATCATCTTGGCAGCGTTTGCCAACCATACCGAGACCGTCACGAATAACCGCTCCCTTGGCGAACTTTGGAATGTTGACTTCCTTGCCGGTCATATAGTCCCCTGCAGAGGTACAAAACGGAATGATTGTCTTGCCGCTGAAATCGTAGCTCTCCAGGAAGGTATACACCGCCATAGGCAGATCACTCCACCAAATCGGATAGCCGAGGTAGATAGTATCATATTTGCTCATATCCTCAACCTTGCCAACAATCTCAGGTCGGGTGTCGCTTTCAAGTTCCGCCTTCGCCAGCTCAGTACATTCTTGATAGCCTTCGGGATAGGGTTTTACCGTCTTGATTTCAAACAAATCGGCACCTGTCTCTTCGGCAATGATCTCCGCCATGATCTTAGTGTTCCCCTTCTCGACTACACCCACTTGATAGTTCTCGCCGGCTCGTGAGAAGTAAGCAACCAATATTTTACTGTTGGACTTTGCCGCCTTTGTAGTCTGTTCTTCTGCCTTTGATTCCAGCTTTGAACCTTCTGAAGCATCACCGCAAGCCGTGAACGCCATCATTGTCATCAGTGCCAAGATCAACACAAATATCCTCTTCATTCTTCGCACAACCTCTCAAAATTATTTTAATCGACTTTGATTATGCTGAATTGATTCTGCAAAAAGTCAAAATCTCCTGCAATCATTTCCTCAGCTCTCAGCGTGGCAATGTTAATTTGAAAGAATTTATCGAAATTAGCAAAAAATCTTTTGCTTGAACTATTGCAAATTAAAAATTCTGTGATATGATAGGAATCAGATAAGGAAAGGGCGTGGTGTAGTGATAACGCAGGAAATGCTAAATCGCATCAACGAGCTGGCAAGGAAGAAGCGCAGCGTTGGTCTGAGTGCCGAGGAACAGGCAGAGCAAAAGCAACTCTATGATGTATATCTGGCAAATATTCGCGGGCAGATGGTAAATCTGCTGGACAGCATTGAGTTTGTTGACAAAGAGGAAAAAAAAACTGAACCTCAACAAAGTGAGACTAAAGTATTCCAGCAAACACAAATCATCATAGGGCAGCGATTACTTCATTAATTGGAGGTTTTACCGTGAAGATAGGTTTTGTAGGCGGCGGTGCATTGGCCGAGTCCGTCATTAAGGGGATTATCGGCAAAATTGTCGACGTTAAAGATGTTTACGTTTCAGAACGTTATGCCTCTCGCAGAGAGGAACTAATCCAAAAGTACAAAATCAATGCCGAAGCTGGTGTTGATTCTTTTATTTCTGATATTGATCTTTTGATTATAGCTGTCAAGCCGAAAGATGCAGAGGCGGCGTTGAATGAAATCAGCGGCAAAGTCAGAACAAAGACTGTAGTGGTCTATGTTGTTGCCGGTCTCAAACTCGCGAAGGTTGAGAAATATTTCAAAGATCATTCTGTGATCCGCGTTATGCCCAACGTTGCCATTTCCGTTGGCGAAGGTATGAATGTATTCACTGTCGGCAAGAATGTCAAGCCTGCTGAAGTTGAGATGATTCGGGACTTTTTCTCTAATCTCGGCCGCTGTATTGAGGTTGAGGAAAGTTTGATGGACGCGGTGACGGGCTTGAGTGGATCCGGCCCTGCTTATGCTTTTTTGATGATTGACGCGATGAGTGACGGCGGTGTGGCTGTCGGTCTGCCCAGGGCTAAGGCGATTGAACTTGCCGCGCAGACTCTCCTCGGTGCTGCCAAGATGGTGCTGGAGAGCGGCGATCACCCTGATGTATTGCGTGATAAAGTCACCTCACCGGCGGGAACTACTATCGAAGGCGTGAGGGTACTGGAGCAATGCGGAGTTCGCAGTGCATTGATTGAGGCCGTCATTGCCGCGACTGAGAAATCAGCAAGTATGTGAGATATTAAAGAAAAGATCCATATCAAACTGACCGGCAACATTGTCGGCTATTTTTTTTATAATTTTTGTTTGCAAAAATCCCTATAGTATAGTAAAATATATTTTGATATATACTTCGTGAAAATATAATGAATATTTAGAGGTGAGGGAATTTGTGTATATTGAAGAGGAGATTGGTGAAAGTATTATCAACAGCACTTGTGGGTGTGACAGTCCTTTCGATTCCACTGATGACAGATGCCAAGAGATTACATGATCCTCAAGTTGAAACAAAATCGGAAGTGCGCCACTCGTCTGAAAACGACAAGACAACAAATCTGACATCATATCATTCTTCAAGAGATTCATCGACGGAAAGTGTCTCCAGTTTTAGAGAGAGAATAGACGCGATTTTAAATTCAATGAAACAGGAAAAAGAGGAGCCGGTAAATAATGGTTTTATCATCATACCGACGATTTCGGTTTCCGACTCTTCCATAATCGGTACACCTATGGCAAGTCAAAAACAATGTGTTAAATATTTGCTGCAGAATAACCCCAACCCGAATATTGCCGTCTCGGCTGAGGAAATTGTAGCCTACTACTACGAAGAGGGTGCACGTGAGGGTATTCGTCCTGATGTTGCATTTGCACAAGCACTGAAAGAGACGGGCTTTTTCAGATATGGCGGCACCGTGACACCTGATCAAAATAATTTCTGCGGTCTCGGCACAACCTCCGCAACCGTCAAAGGTTTCTACTTCCCAAATCCGCAGATTGGAGTAAGAGCTCATATACAGCACCTTTTAGCCTATTCCTCAACCCGCAAGCCTACTCTTCCGCTGGTTGATCCTCGTTACTTCATTGTTCGTAAGGCTTATGGCAACAAGACTCTCGGCAACTGGCAGGATCTTAACGGTCGCTGGGCAGTGCCGGGTAATTATTACGGTCAGGAAATTTTATCAATGTTCAAGGCTATGCTCAATCAATAATCAGATAAAAAGGTGGCAATACTATGAAGAAAAATTGTCCCATTTGTCCTCACCATTGCACGCTTGATGAAGGTGAAGTCGGTAAATGCCGTGCACGTGCCAACATCGACGGCAGTATCACCGACATTAACCATGGCAGATTGACTTCTATTGCCCTTGATCCCATTGAGAAAAAACCGCTTTATCACTTCCACCCGAACAGTTGGATTTTGTCCGTCGGCAGTTTCGGCTGCAATTTGAATTGTCCATTCTGTCAAAATTATTCGATCTCAATGGCTGATTCCACTTTCGATACCCAAAACACTACGCCGGAATATATGGCACAACTTGCTTTGGAGCTTTCGCGTAAAGAACACGGCAATATTGGAATGGCCTTTACTTACAACGAACCTTTTATCAGTTATGAATTTGTCCGCGATACTTCAAAATATCTTCACGAAGTCGGTCTCAAGAGTGTGTTGGTGACGAATGGTACTGTTGCGGAGAAGCCGCTGCGTGAGATTCTGCCGCTGATTGATGCAATGAATATTGATCTCAAGGCTTTTAATGCTGACTTCTACAAGTGGATTGGCGGAGATTTCGAGACTGTCAAGCGGACGATTGCCATTGCTGCGGAGAGCTGCCATGTTGAAGTTACCACCTTAATCATACCCAACGCAAATGACAGCGTTGAAGAAATGGAGGCGGAGGCTCAATGGCTGGCGTCAATCTCACCTGACATACCTCTGCACATCAGTCGATTCTTTCCACGCTACAAAGTCACCGACAAACCGCCGACACCTGTCGAAACTGTATATAATCTCGTCAACATTGCAAAAAAATACCTGCATTATGTCCACGCAGGTAATTGTTAGAAAATTTAAGGAGTGATACTCGATGCCTTCTGATATAAAAACCACATTCTCATTTGAAGTGTTCCCACCACGAAAGGATATGCCTGTAGACGTTATTTACAATACTCTGGATCAGCTCTCCGACCTCAACCCTGACTTCATCAGTGTCACTTGCGGTGCCGGCGGAACCAGTGCCAACGCCAGTGACAGAATGCTTGCCATAGCTGATGCCATCAAAAACAAATATCACAAAGTCAGTGTAGCTCATATGCCCTGCATTAATCTCAGCAAAGATGAGGCGGCTGATATTCTCAACAAGCTGGATAATCTTGGCGTACATAACATTTTAGCCCTGCGCGGTGACAGAGTGCCGAATGTTGAACCTAAAGAGGATTTTCTCCACGCTGTCGATTTAATTAAATTCATTCGTCAAAAAACCGGCTCAAAGTTCAAAATCTATGCTGCCTGCTATCCTGAAGGTCACACGGAGGCTCCCGATCTCGACACAGATTTAAAATATCTCAAAGAGAAAGTCGATTCCGGCGTTGACGGCTTGATCTCCCAGCTCTTCTTCGACAACGAAAATTATTACTATTTCCTTGATAAGGTGCGGCGTCTCGGTATAAATCTTCCCATTGAGGCGGGGATTATGCCCGTGACTAATAAAAAGCAGATTGAGCGCATGGTAAATCTCTGCGGTGCCAATCTGCCTGTTAAATTCAGATATATCCTCGATAAATATGGTGATGATTCTGATTCCCTCAGAGAGGCCGGTATTGTCTATGCACTGAATCAAATTGTTGATTTGCTGGCTCACGGTGTCGACGGTATTCATCTTTACGTTATGAATAATGTCTATGTTGCGCGGAGAATCAGCGAGGCAATTTATAAACTTCTTTAGTTTTTTGGAAAGTGAAACAAAAAAGCAGGGCTTAAAATTCCCTGCTCTGTTTTTTTGATTATTTCTTTGCGTAGCGTTTATTAAATTTCTCAATACGACCGCCGGCTTTTACATCACGCTGACGACCTGTGAAAAACGGGTGGCACTTGGAGCAAACATCAACGCGAAGTTCACTTTTGGTTGATCCTGTCTTAAATGTATTTCCACAGCCGCATGTCACAGTAGCTTCAAAATATTTCGGATGAATTCCTTCCTTCAACTTGGACACCTCACTTAGATTAAAATCTATGTTGTAATGTAATTGACTTCATTACTGACACAATATTGACATTGTACAACTAAAATCTGATTTATGCAAGTATTAAATTAAATTTAATTGATATTTTTAGCAAAGTTTAGCAAAGGAATATGTATCCGCTACTTCGTCATGGCTTCACGAAGTGCCTTTTCCTCTTCCTTGGTGAGTTTGTAGGTTGAAACGCCTTCCACAATAGGCTTGACGTAAGTCCTTGAGTCTTCCCTGCCAAATATACCGGAAATAACTATTCCGTTGCCGTTTGAATCCAACATCGCCACACAATAGCTCAGATCATTTGCCATATCGTTGAAGGCATCGAAACGGACAACGGCAATGCGTGTTATAGCCTTGGCGAGGATAGCATCCAATCTCTCCAATTCTTGCCGCATTTCCTTCTGCTCCTTGACTACCATACTGACTTCATCAACATGATTATTAATCAACTTTTCCAAATTACCGCTGTCAACACCCGTCATCATCTTGTTATATCGCCTTTTCATATACGAAAGATCAAGCCATAGATTTATCATAATTGCATATGTAATCAACAAAAGAACGCCAAAACCAACTATAAAATACATGGGATTAGCTAAAATGAAACCGGTGGCATCCTTGAAACCCATATAAAAAATATCTCCCTCCGTTAAAAATTTTTATCATATATTAAAATTTTGAGAAGTGGAAAATTTTCTCAATGCTGCGATCTTCTCTTCTTTGGTTGACATTCCTAATTTAGAAGTAATTTCTTTTAAGTTCACTGATTTACTAAAATTTTCTATTATACGCGACAGATCTTCTTCCGTTGCAAAATCAATCTGAATGCGGCTATGTTTTTTATTTGCAGTGATTTTCACTTGTGCACCGAGAATACTTGACAATTTATCTTCAGCCGCACGAATGTATGGAGATTGCGATTCCGTCTCTTTCTTGACAGCAGATTTGCCGGTATTCTTGACTTCCGGCGGTGAACTCACTTCAACACTACTTGCACCTTCGGATTTCACGGATTTATTAAGATTCGTTGGTTCGCTGTGACGGTTTTCAGTATTTGTGATTGTTGAAGTAATGGGGATTATTTCGGAAGAGGCGGCAGTTGTATCTTCAACCTTGCCGCCATTAGATGAATCGGTCGCAGCGGCTGCAGTGCTTGTGATATTTGTATCAGATTGTATAGAGGCATTATTCATGTTGGTGGTGAGGGTTGCCAGCAAGCCGGAATCTTTCAATTCATTAACAAAGGCCTCTACCTTCCGCACGGAAAGCCCTTCAGACAGTATCACTTCCGCCGTCTGGACTTGAATCACTTCATTTTCAATGGCAAGCAGGGGGCGTGCTTGTCCGAGTGTCAGAAGACCCTTTGCTATCAATGCTCTGACTGTCGGTGACAATTTCAGCAGTCTGAGCATGTTGGAAATGTGTGAGCGGCTGCGTCCTATCTTAGCCGCAACGATCTCTTGAGTATGTCCAAACTCTTTGATAAGCCGATCATACGCCTGAGCCTCTTCAATGACATTGAGATTTTCGCGCTGGACATTTTCAATGATAGAAATCTCACTCATTTGAGCATCAGTATAATCTCTGATGATGGCAGGAACTTTTTCGAGCCCGACTATTTTGGACGCACGAAGACGCCGCTCACCGGCAATGAGCTCATATTTTTCGCCTTCGATTTTGCGGACAATCAGCGGCTGCAGGATACCATAAGACTTTATAGACTCTGCCAGCTCATTCAAAGCACCCTCGTCAAACTCTCTGCGCGGCTGGTAACGATTCGGTTGAATCATAGCCGTTGTAATTTCTTGGACACTGTCTTTGGCACTGATTTGCTCATATTGCGATTGAGATTGCGGCAGAAGAGCCTCTATTCCTCGCCCCAACCCGCCCTTCTTAGCGGCCACGATTAAGCACTTCCTCTGCAAATTTCAGATATACTTCAGCACTCTTGCACTTGTCATCATAGGCAATGATAGGCATACCGTAAGAGGGAGCCTCGGCAAGACGAACGCTGCGAGGGATCAGCGTATCATAGACAAGGTAGCCGTAATATTTTTTGACATTTTCAACTATCTGCTGTGATAGGTTGGTGCGAGAATCGTACATAGTCATAACAATACCTTCAATGGCAAGCAGAGGGTTCAAACTGCTCTTCACCAGCTCAATGGTGTTTCTAAGCTGGGTGACGCCCTCAAGTGCGTAAAATTCACATTGAATGGGTATGATTATGGAATCCGCAGCAGCAAGGGCATTAATCGTCAAAAGCCCAAGCGACGGCGGACAGTCAATCAAAATATAGTCATAGTCATTGCGTAGAGGATCAAGTGCATTTCTCAACTTGCTCTCCCTTGCAATGGCATTTACAAGTTCCACCTCAGCACCGGCAAGATTGATACTTGACGGCAGCACCGTGACGCCGTAGTTTGTCATTTGCAATGCATATTTAGCTTCAACATGGTTAATCAGAACGTCATAGACTGTGCTGTTAATGGTAGATTTATTTATACCGAAACCGCTGGTTGCATTTCCCTGCGGATCGCAGTCCACCAGCAGAACTTTTTTATCATTCGCAGCGAGACCCGCGCTTAGATTGACTGTTGTGGTAGTTTTACCGACGCCGCCCTTTTGGTTGGCAATAGCAATTATTCTCGCCATATGATACCTTCTTTCAAGCGATTTACAATACAATAATTTATTCCACGCAGCAAAATTTTTTCCTGCCGATACAAACAGTTGACATTTGATTTTTAGTGTGATAATCTATATCAAAATGTGAATATTTGAGCAAGGCAATTTTGCTAATTCTACATTGGAGGTATTTTTAATGAGTAAGATCGCAGTAGTTTACTGGAGCGGCACCGGCAACACCGAGGCTATGGCAAATGCTATCGTTGAAGGCGCAAAGGACGCCGGCGGTGATGTAGCACTTTTCCAGGTTGATGATTTTAAAGCTGACGACATTGCAAATTATGACGGCGTGATCTTTGGCTGCCCTGCAATGGGTGACGAAGTGCTTGAGGAAGATTCCTTTGAGCCGTTCTTTGCTGAGGCTGAGGCTAAACTTGAAGGCGTTCCTGTCGCTCTCTTTGGTTCTTACGGCTGGGGCGGCGGTGCTTGGATGGAGGCTTGGGTTGAGCGTACCAAAGGCACCGGTGCAAAACTCTTCAAAGAGGAAGGCTTGATTGCCGAGAACGCACCTGATGATGATGTCCTTGCAGAGTGCAAAGCTCTCGGTGCTGATTTTGTAAAATCATTTTGAATAATTAATATTGACGGACATTGACCGATCCAATTAAATCAGACAACTCCGAATACAATTTATCATTGTAACTCACCCAATACTCTGATTTAAGTTTCTGCCACTGTCCGTGCCTGTTCAACCAAACCATTCTTTGACCGTGATGTCGTTGAAGAATGGTTTTTAGTTTTGTGTAAATCTCCTGTCTCTCCAGCGTTTCAGGTATGGTTAGGTAATAGTTCGGCTCATAGTCCGCGGCACTTTGAATCTGATTAGCTATGATTGCAGGTTCCTCGCTTGAGGTCTCCACCTTACCGCTGACGACTACTGCACTGTCAGGGTAGAGAATGGAGAAATTATTTCGGAAGGTCGGAGCAAATGCCGTAACCTCAATATTGTCATAGTAACTCTCAAGTGTAAATCTACACATATCCTCACCCTTTTTGGTCTTACGTCTGCGGAGGTTGGCAATTATTCCTGCGATCTTGATTGTCTTGCCTTCTGCGATTTTGCCGCTCTTAATGTCAGCAATGGAAGTTAAACCCTTGATACGATCGATATATTCATCAAGCGGGTGGCCGGAGATGTAAAAACCCATTGTCTCCATCTCCCAAGCAAGTATCTCACGCCTGGGCTTTTCGGGAATATTCGGCAAGGCAAAGTTCACCGTTGACAGCTCTTCCTCACCAAACAGGCCGATTTGCCCGCTGGTATCATCACTCTGTTGACGCAAGCCCTCAGCGACGGCTCTATCCACCGCAGCAACTTGCCTTGTCCTGTGCTTATCAATGCTATCGAAGGCACCACACTTGACAAGACTCTCTATTGCCTTCTTGTTGAGTATCTTGTGATCAATGCGGCAGCAGAAGTCAAATAGAGACTTAAAGGCACCGCCGCACTGCCTAACCTCAACGAGACTGTCAATCATCATCTGCCCTATGTTTTTGATAGCCGCCAAGCCGAAACGGATGGCACCATTGTCGACGTTGAAGGTAGTGTTGCTGATATTAATATCCGGCGGCAGAACTTTAATACCCATTCGCCTGGCAAGCTCAATATACTCAGCAACCTTGTCAGAGTCCATAACACTTGACATCATCGCCGCCATGAACTCAACGGGATAATTAGCCTTGAGATAGGCGGTCTGCCAAGCGAGGAGAGCGTAGGCGGCACTGTGGCTCTTGTTGAAACCGTAGTCGGCGAAGTGCATGAGCAGCTCAAATATCTTGTCGGCGAGGCTTTTGTCAATTCCGTTATTGATACAGCCATTAAAAAAGTTTTCACGCTGTGCCATCAGGACTTCAGGCTTCTTCTTGCCCATCGCACGGCGGAGAATATCAGCCTGTCCGAGAGTGAAACCGGCGAGGGCTTGGACGACTTGCATAACCTGCTCTTGATAGAGAATGACGCCATAGGTCTCCTTGAGGATAGGCTCAAGCAGCGGGTGGAGATATTCAATCTCACGTTTGCCGTGCTTGCGCTCAATGAAATCTTCAACCATTCCGCTGCCGAGCGGTCCGGGTCTGTAGAGGGCGACAGTAGGGATTAAATCAGTAAAGCCTTGTGGTCGAAGGGCGCGTATGAGATTAGTCATTCCTGCTGATTCCATTTGAAACACCGCACCGGTCTTGCCTTTCGAGAGCATTTGAGCGGTCTTGGTGTCTTCAAGCGGTATCTTTGACAAGTCAATGTCTTCTCCACGAGATTGCTTGATATTCTTGACGGCGTCGCTGATTGCCGTCAGTGTTCTCAATCCGAGGAAGTCCATCTTCAGCAGTCCCAGCTCCTCAATGATGTCCTTGTCGTATTGAGTGACCAACATTCCGTTGGACAGCATCATTGGAATCAAGTCCGTCAGTGGGCGTGGTGCTATCACTACTCCTGCGGCGTGTGTTGAAGAATGTCGCGGCAACCCTTCCAACTTCCTTGAAAGATCAATCAACCGTCTGACTTCCTGCTTGTTTTCGTAAGCCTTGCGGAACTCTTTAGAAGTCTCCAACGCCTTGTCAATCGTGATCTTCAACTCGTTGGGCATGAGCTTGACAATCTCACTGACCTCATTGAATGTCATATTGAGAACGCGGCCGACATCGCGAATCGCCGCCTTAGCCGCCATGGTGCCGAAAGTGGCAATCTGCGAGACGTGATCTTCACCATAGAGACGTTTCACATAGTCAATGACTTCTTCACGGCGAAGATAGCAGAAGTCAATGTCAATATCCGGCATAGTAACACGTTCAGGATTGAGGAAACGCTCAAAGAGTAAATCGTACTTGAGCGGATCAAGTTCAGTGATACCGAGAATGTAGGCGACAATACTCCCTGCGGCGGAACCTCGACCTGGACCGACGGCAATCCCGACACTCTTTGCATAGCGAATGAAGTCATACACAATCAGAAAATAATCATCATAGTGCATATTGTGAATAGTGTCAAGCTCATAGTCCAGCCGCTCATTGATTTCATTGGTGACCATATCATAGCGATTGTTGATTAAACTGTCACAAAGTACACGAAGATAAGCCGCCGAATCGGTATAACCGACAGGCAGCCTGTAGTGAGGGAGCTGAAGTCTCCCAAATTCAATATTAACATTGCAGCGTTCAGCAATTTTGAGGGTATTGTCTGCCGCCTCAGGCAGGTCAGGGAAGAGACTTCTCATCTCTGCTGACGACTTTAAATAATAATCATTAGAGTTAAAGCGCAGCCTGTCCCTATCACTAAGCAGCTTATTTGTCTGTATGCAGAGCAGGACATCATGGAATTCCCAATCCTCACGATTGATATAGTGAGAATCATTCGTCACGACAAGCCCTACATTGTGCTTATGTGACAACTCAATGAGTGCATTTGATACCTTAACTTCTTCGTTGAGACCATGCTTTTGTATCTCAAGAAAAAAATTGTCACGCCCGAATATGTCAATATACTCATCAATCAACTCTTCAGCATGTGCAATATTGTCTTGAAGGATTGCTCTGGGAATCTCACCGGCAACACAGGCACTCAAGGCGATTATTCCCTCATGATACTCGCGCAGAAGTTCCTTATCGACACGCGGTCTGTAGTACATTCCCTCAATGTTGGCAACACTGATCAGCTTGATGAGGTTGCTGTAGCCTTGATTATTCTCTGCAATCAGAATCAGATGATAATATTTGAGACGAGTGCTGTCATCTCTATCTTTCCTTGAGGCGGGAGCAAGATAAACTTCACAACCAATAATGGGCTTGATACCGTGTTTCTTCGCCGCTTTGTAAAAATTAATCACACCGAACATATTGCCATGATCGGTTATAGCAACGGCTTTCATACCGAGACTCTTTATCTGAACTATTAAATCTTCAATTCTGCCGGCACCGTCAAGCAGACTGTACGCGGTGTGTACATGCAGGTGAACAAATCCTTCCATGATGATTCCTGCCTTAACCGTCGCAAAAATATTTCATACTGGTCTTCTTCCACTCTTTCTTGGAGTAGAGCATTTGATATTGATCTATACCCGTTGAGTCTGCGAGACTTTTGACGATCTGCTCACATTCCTCGCGACTCTTGGCATGGATCATTGTATATAGATTGTAATTCCAATTCGGTGCGGTGTTACGATCATAGCAATGAGAAACGGCAGGATTTTTTACCATCTCTTTGGCAACCTCGTCCAACCTCTCGGCAGGTACAGACCAAGCACAAAGTGCATTTGCTACGAATCCCGCCTCACGATGTCTCAATACTGCACCCATCTTGCGTATTTTCTTTTCTGCCGACAAATTTTTCACACAGTCTATAAATTCCTCTTCGGTCATTCCTGCCTGTTCCGCCAGGACTTTGTAAGGTTCCTCACACAGCGGAAAGTCGCCTTGCAATGCTCTTATTACTGCTTTGTCTCTTGCGCTGATGTTAAGGGTATCCATTACTCATCACTTCTTCAGCACCTCATTGAAGTTTGAATTGGACATTGACTTTGTACTTCTTGTTGGACTTGAGGCAGATCATATCTTTAACGCCTGCCAGTGCCTTGACTTCCGACAATATTTTTTTCTCAAGATTAAAATTCGGCGTCAACAAGGTAAACCACAAATTAAAATGCCCTTCACGCTCATAGTTGTGAGTTGTGCCTTGATAACGGTTGACAGCCTCGGCAACTTGCTGCATTTTCTCCGGCTCCACCGACAGTGCAACGAGGACGCCCTTATAACCCAAACTGCTTGAATCGAAGAAAGTGCCTATCCTCCTCAAATAGCCTTCTGCCTTCAGCTCACGAAGACGGCTTATTACTGTCTGCTCATCTGTGCCAAGTTTTTGTGCCATTGCTGCAAACGGACGACTGCAAACCGGTATATTTGTCTGCAACAAATTCAATAATGACTTGTCAAATAACGATAACTCTGTCATTGTTCTCACTCCAAAATATGAATACACTTCACTTTTTTACTATTTTAACAGAGAATCGGCTATCGTGTCAAGTAATTCTGAACGCCCTTCACTTTTTATTGACGAATACGGTAGCACCGGCAATTCAGCGATATTGAAGGCTTTTTTTATGATGTTGACTTGTTTTGATTGTGCCATTTTGCTGATTTTGTCTGACTTGGTGGCAACAATCAACACCGGCAAATTATTTTCAACCAGCCAGTTGAACATATTTATATCTGATTCCATCGGCTCATGTCTGATGTCAATGAGCTGGCAGACAAATCTGATCTGCTCACTTGATAGGAGATATTGTTCTATAAATTTCGCCCAAAGTTTGCGATTGGATTTACTTGTCTTTGCATAACCGTAACCAGGTAAATCAACCAAGTAAAAATCCCGCCGCTCCGGCTCAATATCCTCATTTTCAGTGATTTTCAGATTGACCTTGTAAAAATTTATAGTCTGTGTTTTACCTGGTGTTTGACTGACACGGGCTAAATTTTTGCGCCTTGTGAGTGAATTTATCAGTGAGGACTTTCCAACATTAGAGCGACCGATAAAGACAATCTCAGGCAGCTTAATTTGAGGATATTGAGCTATACTTACAGCAGAGATGACGTACTCACTGCTTATGACATTGATTTTGTCTTTCACGATTATACCCTCCACTATAATTTTTCTATATGAATTTTGGTCACATTATAGATTTTGAATATTATCGCCTGTTTTGAAATTTTAGATAGCAGCCATCTGCATTAAACTCGTGCCATCATTGAGATCGAAAATCTCTATCTTGTCGTCGGTGATGACCGCCACAGTCGGACGCTTGTCGGAACGGTTGGGCAGAGCAGGTGAGCCGGGGTTTAGGAGGATTGAATTGCCATGACGCTCAAGAATGTTATTGTGAATGTGTCCCGTTATGAAAATATCTGCCTGCAGCTTGTTTGCCTGTGCAGCTATTTCGTCGATCATCTTAGACCAATCCGCACTTTCAGGATTATTGCAATAGGTGAATTGAGTGCCGTGAGTGAGGATAATCCTCTTGCCCATTGCATAGATGTAGGCAAAAGGTGCTTGAATCGGAACATTGATGACATTTTGATCAACGTCGCTGTCACAATTACCGCGAGCAATCACAATGGGGATTTTTGATTCGTTGATACGTTGGGCAAGTTTAGCGGGATTATAATCCTCAAGCATAGGGTTACGCGGCCCGTGGTAGAGGACATCACCGGCATGGAGTATTAAATCCGCATCGCTGAAGATTTTCACAGGCTTTGGCAAAACGCTGCTCATGACCGTGAGTATCACTTATTACACCTATTTTCACAAAAAATCACTCTCTTTCTGATTGTCAATTACCATAGAAGACAATATCCGTCAGTACGTCGATTGTCTCGTCAGCATTGCCTTTGTAATGGAGATCGGAGACAATAACTTTGCGAATATAAACTTTGTTGCCATCATCAAGATAGGAGCTTGCTGCGTGAATTACAAGCGGCCTGCCTTCGTCGTCGTTGCCGAGTTTCATCATCACATGACCGCGCTTGTGGAGCATAGAGCCAATCGGTGCACGACTGACTATATCCCAGCGTTCGGCATTAGTGACATTGTTAAAGACTGCCCAAATCGGCATGCAGCTCTTTTGAGGGTCGGTATCGCGTGGAATATTGATACCCATTGAGCGGTAAATATCCTGGACGAAGGCAGAGCAATCAACGGAATCATTCAGACCGCCCCAGCCATACTCATCACCAAGAAACTTAAATGATTGACGTATGAAGTTATTCTCTGTGCAGGGCAGGAAGCCTTTGTTGACAGCTTTATCACTCTTTGCAATTTTAACCTCAACTTCTTTGAGTTGTCCCTTGACAGAAACAGGCAGACGAGCAACCCACATATCATTTTGAACCTTAGAATTGACCATAGGAATCAAAGCACCCATCTGGAATAGGAGAGATTGACCACCAACCTCAATGAGTTTCTTGTTATCAGTCACCACAAGGAAGTTTTGCGGCTTGACATAACTCAGCCAGGTTTTGCGGTCGGTGAAGGCAATATCAGACTTCTCAAGCCAGCCGAAATAATTTCTCGATTGAATAAATACAAAGTTGCCATCAGGACTGTCACAGAAGACAGCTACCGCCTCAGCGGGATCAATGGCAGTGCCTTGAAAATCGTCGTAATTGTCACCGTTCCAAGATTGAGGCAAAAGACGGATATTGCCTCTCTTCGTCGTTACAGCATAGCGGACAGGCAGATCCATAACCGCCTTGTGAGTATTATTGTAATTGTCACCTTCAGTCATTTTGATTGCGGTATTGACTTTATCGGCAGAGATAATTTTAGGCAAGCTCGATAAATCAACGGAATTTTTATCCTTAAATTGAATTTGAGCATTGAGTTTGGCTATCTTGTCAGATGTAATTAAAACCTTGTCACCGTCAGCATTGCGACTAATCCAATATTCCGGCGTCGCTCTGGAATCAGTGATTTCAATAGTTGCTGCCGAGCACATGGAAGGCAACAGCAGCAATGCAATTAACACAGCAATAAAATGCATTAGATTCTCCTCCTTGTTGCGAGTGCATATTTACACCACAAATTATAGTATTCTGCCTGTTTGGGATTAAGTTCCTTGAAATCGTGGAGATCATCTATATCTTGGAAGGATTTTAGAAATGTTGAATATTTGCCTTTCCATGGTTTAAATATTTTATCACCAATGAAGTGAATGATTGCGGGATTGTAATCCAACGGGTGAGGGCTTTTATCAAAGTACCACAAGCCAAAATTGTAAGGCATATACAGCAAGTCCAATTC
>CAJODU010000016.1 GCA_905233325.1 uncultured Selenomonadaceae bacterium | reverse complement strand
TTCAACGGCTTTGGCAATATCCTCCGTCTTGTAAGGTATCTTACAGTGGACTTTAGTTCCCTTGCCGACGGCGGAGATGATTTTGAGTTCGGCACCTATCACCTTGGCACGCTCCTGCATTGAGAGTATACCGTAGTAACAATTTGCAATCTCATTGACCTTGTAGTGAGGCGTCTCACGCAGGTCTATTTTTTTGAGCAATTTCTCTTGTCGTTTGAGATTTTCATCAGGATCAAAGCCTTTGCCTTCGTCGGCAACGAGAATCGACAAAGCCGACGGTGAGTACAAGAGGCGAACCTTGACTTCCTTGACGCCGGAGTGCAGTGCCGCATTGTTCAGACTTTCCTGTATGATTCTGAATACCGCCGTCTCAATGTATTTCGGCAAAGTGATCGGTTTGCCGTCAACGGAATATGTGCCATTGAGGATACCACGCTCTCCAAGATTAGCCACCAACTGTTTTACGGCTGCCACCAGCCCCACATTCTCAAGAGCGAGCGGCCACAGATTAAACATTATTCGGTGCAGCGAGTTCAGGCAATCGTTAAGCTGCAATTTGAGATCATTCACATCAACACCGCTGTCAAGACTCATCAAAATATCTTCAAGTTCAACCGCTAACCCATCGTGCAGTTCCCTGGCCATGCGGTGCCGCTCCTGCTCTTGCGCTTGGACTATCTGCGCCCGCTGAGACTTCTCCTGCGGTTGCAGATAGTATTCCGAATAGACAAACCCCTTGATTCGTGAACTCAAATAGTGCAACATTGAGCCAATCACCAGGGACAATTCCTCACACTGCTTGAGGCGGCTTTGAAGGTGTTTCAACCTCCATTCAGTCTTATCACCGAGCTGTCCGAGTTCCTTCCACTTGTCCTGCTCAAACTTCAGTGCGATTTGTGCCTTCTTGACAGCCTCATAGCTTGCCTTGAGTTCGTCTTCGGAGGCGTTGGGCGTGGCACTGACTTGAGCAAAGGTCTGTTTAGTCTGCTGCTCCTGTTTCATCAACTTGTCAATCAGATTGCCGGATTGTATCGTCTGACCTTGAAGGCTTGTCAACTGCCTCTGCATGCTGTCAATCTCTGCCTTGATCGATTGATATATTTCAAAAAACTGCACCTTGTGCTCTTCGATGATCTCGACAGTCCTGTCAAGCATTTTATTGAGTGCATTATCGTCCATATGCTACCTCAACCAAATATCAAATGAGCGGCAGGGGCAACGATCAGCAGACTGATGATAGTTCTTTCGAGGAAGAGGAGGAAGAGTTCCGGCAGACTGACAGGAATCTTAGAGCCGAGAATCAAGCCGCCGACTTCAGAGAGATATATAAGCTGGGTGACGGAGATAACGGCGATGATGAATTTTGTCATAGGTGCTGTGACGGTGCTTGCTGCAATGATTGAAGGCGTGAACATATCGGTAAAGCCGACAATCATAGTCTTGGACGCCGCCGCCGCCTCAGGTACGTCAAGGAAGTTCAAGAGCGGCAGAAAGGGCATACCGAGCATGTCGAATATGGTAGTATTGTTCGCGAGGACGAGGGCAAGTGTGCCAATGCACATAACAACGGGCAGGACACCAAACCACATTCCGGCAGAGTTTTTGATACCATTCTCAAAGAATTGCTCAATCCCTCTAAATTCACCGACACGCTTTTTTGCAAGTGCCAATCCGTATTGAAGTGAGGAGGTGTAACCTTCCGGCAGAGTCTCACCCATTGCCTTGCCCTCGACGAGGTATTCATCTTTCTTGAGAGAGAGCGGCGGGATCCTCGGCAGGATCAAGGCGCAGACAATACCGACCGCGCAGATCATCATATAGTAAAGACCGAAATATTCCATTAAATCAACCTGAGCAAGCACAACAATGCTGAAAGTAATAGAAACGGCGGAGAAGGTTGTCGAAATGATAGCCGCCTCACGTTTAGAGTAGTAGCCGCCCTCGTACTGATTAGCAGTCAGCATAACTCCTAAAGTACCGTCGCCGATCCAGGAAGTGATACAGTCAACGGCAGCACGACCGGGGATAGTGAAGAGCGGGCGCATTATCTTTGTCAGCATTGCACCAATGAACTCCAAGAGACCGAAGTCAAGCAGCAGAGGCAGCATCAGACCTGCAAGCAGGAAGATGATAACCAAAACCGTCAAAAGATCGTGAAGGACGAATCCGCCCGCATCTCCTGACGTTATCATATGAATGACACCTTCACTGTCTTCACCGGCGTCAATCTCCAAATAAGTCAGCCATATGAAGATCGCACCAATCACGCGAATCACAACCCAGATCGCCGTTGTCGAAAAGGCATCAGCAACAACGGGGTAGCTTGTGATGAAGGTAGGGTGCTTTAAAAAGACTATACCGAGTAACGCCGAAGTCGTCACAATGATAAGACACAGCACGGGCAGAAAGTCTCCCAAAGATTGCCCAATCATATCGGCAATGATTTTCACAATAATAGTCCAACTGTCATTGTAATAGACCGGCACCATAAACAGGATTATACCAATGACAGACGGAACAATAAAGCCTGCAAGAGAACCTTGCTTTTGTTGTTCCATGTTAAAATATTCTCCTCCATAAAATCATTTATTTAGATTTTGGGCTTAGATACATCAATCCAACCTGCGGATTTGATGAACTTTTCCAACTCGTCAAGCTGCAGCCTTACGGCACTGTGTTCGTTGCCCGCCGCAGGATAAATCGTCTCAAATTTTTTCAATGATTCGTCAAAATAGATCGGAACACCTTCATTGACCGCGAACGGACAAACGCCACCGACTGCGTGACCAACAAGCCCCTCAACTTCATCAATGGGAATCATCTTCGTCTTGGTGTGGAAAGTATCTTTAAACTTGTGATTGTCTATCTTCACGTCACCGGCAAGCAAAATCAAAATTGGCTTATCATTAACGAGAAGAGAGATTGTCTTTGCTATATTGCCGGGCTCGCAGCCGACAGCCTTTGCCGCTTCTTCCACAGTCGCTGTAGATTCTTCAAAAATCATCAGCCTGTCAAGGGCATTGACACTTTCCAAATATTTCTTGACTTTCTCTATTGCCACATTGCCACCTCAACTATCCAGTTTCTTGGTGAGGAGCTGATTGACCATTTGAGGATTAGCCTTCCCCTTAGTCGCCTTCATAATCTGCCCGACAAGTGCACCTATAGCCTTCTTCTTGCCGGCCTTGTACTCTTCGACAGCCTTGGGATTATTAGCAATGACATCATCAACAATGCCCTCAATCGCAGAAGTATCAGTTATTTGCACAAGCCCCTTGTCTTTGACGATTTTTTCGGGTGGATCGGTTGATTTCCACATCTCAACAAAGACAGTCTTGGCGATCTTGCCGCTGATTGTGCCGTTGTCAATGAGTTTAATCATCTGTCCGAGTCTCTTGGCGTCAACCGGCGACTGTTCAATCGTCAAGTTCTCCGCATTGAGATTTTTGGAAAGGTCGCTCATGATCCAATTCGCGGCAGCCTTCGCGTCGACGCCTTCAGCGATGACATTATCAAAGTATTCAGCCATAGCCCTGGAGCTGGTGATAATTCCTGCGTCGTAGTCGGAGAGACCATATTCTTTAGTCAGACGTTCGCGACGGGCGTCCGGCAGTTCCGGCAAGGATTTTCTAAAAGCCTCTATCTCCTCAGCAGAAGTGATAATCGGCGGCAGATCCGGCTCCGGCATATAGCGATAATCGTGGGCGTCTTCTTTAGACCTCATTGATTGCGTGATACCTTTTTCGGGATTCCAAGTCCTCGTCTCTTGAATGATTTTGCCGCCATCGTCAAGAACATCAGCCTGGCGTTCAATCTCATAGTTGATAGCATCCTCAAGTGACTTGAAAGAGTTGATATTCTTCATTTCAGTACGGGTGCCGAGTTTGTCGCTGCCGACGGGACGAAGTGAAACGTTAATATCAGCCCTCAAATTGCCCTCTTCCATGCGGCAGTTGGAGACGTCAATATATTCAAGGATTGACTTAATCTTCTCCATATAAGCCCTAGCCTCAGCCGCGCTGTGCATGTCCGGCTCGGAGACAATCTCAATGAGCGGCACACCCGTGCGGTTGTAGTCGACGTTGGACGTGGCGGAATCTTTAATCGTCGTGCCGGAGTGGACTAATTTGCCGGCGTCCTCTTCCATATGAATACGAGTCAATCTGATCCTTTTGCGCTGACCATCAACATCTATATCAACCCAGCCATGCTCGGCAATCGGCAAATCATACTGTGAAGTCTGCCAATTTTTTGGAAGATCGGGATAATAATAGTTCTTGCGATCAAATTTGCTGTACTGATTGATTGTGCAGTTGGTGGCAAGTCCCGCCTTGATTGCAAATTCAACGACGCGCTTGTTGACCTTCGGCAAAACACCCGGCAAACCCAGACAGACAGGGCAGGTGTGAGTATTCTGCTCGGCACCGAAAGTGGTGGCGCAGCCGCAAAATATTTTAGTTGCAGTCTTGAGTTCGCTGTGAATCTCTAAACCAATTACTGCTTCATATTCCACAATATCACCTCAAAAATTTAATATCCTCTAAAAAAATTAAATACTTTTATATTATCTCACCATTTTGGAAAAACTGCAAGGATTTAATAAAAACTTCAAAGCTAAAATTTCTCAAAAAATACTATAAAATATTGAAAAATGTGTTATAATGTAAATAATGTTTTGTTAGTGAATTTAAATTAGTGAGGTTTTAGTATGTATAAACTTTTAGCCCTTGATATGGACGGCACGACGCTAAACTCTCAAAAAAAAATCACGCCCAAGACGTTGGAGGGCATTAATCGGTTATTGAAGGACGGCGTTCACGTTATTGTTGCCTCCGGCCGCTGTCTTGCTGAGATGAACGACTACAAAGAGGACTTTAAAAATCTCCGCTACAGCGTGATGGCGAGCGGAGGATTGATTTATGATTCTTTCAAAAATGAGCCGGTGTCTGTCCACCCTGTGCCTTTTGAAGATTGTCTTGACTTGATTGATCTAGGTGAGCAGGAAGAGGCTATGGTGCATTTGCTGACGATTAAGGAATCTGTGGTCAAGCCTCAAGATATTAATCATATGGCTGATTTTGAGATGGGTGTCTACCAAGATATGTATATAAGGAATTGCTTGCAATGTGAGGATCAGAGAACCTATGCGAAGGAACATCAAGCAGAGGTAATCAAAGTAAACCTCTATCATCGTTCTGCTGAATCGCGATCCCGTACAGTCGAAAGACTGAAAGGTCGTAACTTGCAGATGGTCTTTGCCGAGACAACCGCCCTTGAGGCCTCACCGCCAAATGTGACAAAAGCATCGGGATTGGTTGAGCTTTGCAAATTCCTCAATATAGACGTTGCTGATGCCGTTGCTATAGGTGACGCTCCCAACGATATGGAGATACTGCAGATTGCAGGTTGTGCCGTCGCCATGGGCAATGCTGTTGAGGACGTCAAAAAAATAGCTGATTTCATAACTGACGATAACGATCACGACGGCGTACTTGCCGCCATTAATAAAATCTTTTATTCTTGATTGCGAGGGGATCGAATGGGATTTTTTGAAAAATTGAAAAACAGTCTCACCAAGACCAGAGAAA
The DNA here is from genome assembly GCA_905233325.1 of uncultured Selenomonadaceae bacterium. Lineage (GTDB taxonomy): Bacteria > Bacillota > Negativicutes > Selenomonadales > Selenomonadaceae > Quinella. The sequence goes on along the minus strand of CAJODU010000016.1, from coordinate 10,165 downwards.
ACTTGACGGCGAAGATTGAAAAGTTGATTATAGGTTATGCTGATATTGATGATAAATTTCTTGATGAACTTGAGGAGACTTTGATACTCTCTGATGTCGGGCCGGCAACTACAGAAAAGTTGATGTCTGCCGTCAAGAAGGGAATTCGCAAGAAGCAAATTAATTCGCCGGAGGATTTGAGACCTTTTTTACAGAAAGAGATAAGCGCGATATTGTCGCAGACTGACGAGATGCCGCAGACTGAATTTTCGCCGGACAATACCAAGCCTTATGTAATATTGGTTGTCGGTGTCAACGGTGCAGGAAAGACCACGACTATAGGAAAGTTGAGTGCCTACTATCGTGCACAGGGTAAATCTGTAATGCTTGCAGCAGCGGATACTTTCAGGGCAGCCGCTATAGATCAGCTTGAGATATGGGCGGAGCGTACAAATGCCTCACTGATTAAACACGACGAAGGCTCCGACCCTTCCTCTGTTGCCCTTGATGCTGCCCGTGCCGCTAAGGCTAGAAATGTTGATGTGCTGATAGTCGACACCGCCGGACGCCTCCAAAACAGATACAATCTCATGGAAGAACTCAAAAAAATAAACCGTGTCATTGGCAAGGGTGTCCACGGTGCACCGCATGAGACCCTTCTTGTCCTTGACGCAGGTACAGGGCAAAATGCTATCTCCCAAGCGGAACTTTTTACAAAGTCTGCACCTATAACGGGGCTTGTCCTCACCAAACTTGACGGCACGGCTAAAGGCGGCGTAATAATCGGTATTAAATCTGAACTTTCGATACCCGTCAAATGGATAGGCGTCGGTGAGGCTGTAGATGATCTCAAGCCCTTTGATTCTGATGATTTTGCTGCTGCCCTCTTTGAATAGTTAGATAATTACTCCCTCAAATACAGACTAAATTTTAAGGTGATGAGCATGAAAATATTTTTGACTAATGATGATGGTATAAGAGCCCTTGGTATCTGGGCAATGGCCGCAGTTTTGGCTGAAAGATTTGACATTGTAATAGTTGCTCCGTTAAAACAGCAGAGCGGAATGTCTCACGCCCTCTCGGTTTTGAGACAGCTTGAATTTATAAAGATTACCGACGAACAGATCAGCGAACTGCTCAAAACTCACTGCCCTAATGCAAAAATTGAAAAGAGCATAGAGGCCTGGGCAATCGACGGCACTCCGACGGATTGTACTAAAATCTACCTTGAGGCAATGTGCGAGGGCAACTGGCCTGCTATGATATTGAGCGGTATCAATCACGGTGCAAACCTCGCCACTGATGCCCTCTATTCCGGCACTGTCGGTGCGGCTCTTGAAGGTTACCTCCACGAGATTCCCTCTGCCGCCATTTCATTGGATATTGAATCGTTGATTCCATTTGAAGATGCCGCAAGAATTACTCTGGATTATTTGCTGGAGGAATTGAAATCCCATCGAGAAAAAGGATTCTTCTATAATATCAACTTCCCCAAGCAATTCAAAGATGACAAGCCGGAATTTAAATTCTCAAGGCTTGGCAGAAGGGATTATATTAATGCCTTCCAGACCCACAAGGACGAAAAAGGCAGGACTTTTTACAGGGTCGGCGGTCAAGTCTATGATCTCGATCGTTCCGACGGTACGGATATTTTTGCCGCTGAAGCCGGCTATGTCGCCGTTACCCCGCTCCATGCTGATATGACTGACTACGACAGACTCAAAGAATGATTCATTAAATGGGAGTGATTAACAATGCTTAGTGATAGAGAGATAATGAGACTTGCCAATGGCAGCGATGTGAGAGGTATTGCCGTTGAGGGCGTTGAGGGCGAAAAAGTCAATCTCACCGCTGAGGCAGCGAATCGCATTGCCGCCGGTTTTGTAAAATTTCTTACTCTGCATTATGAAAAATCGCCTTCAGAACTCAAGGTGGCAGTCGGTCACGATTCAAGAATAACCGCAGATTTACTCAAAAATGCTGTCATTGAAGCTCTCACGGCTATGGGTGTCAAAACTCTTGACTGCGGCTTGTCCTCTACTCCTGCTATGTTTATGTCGATTGTCCTGCCGCAGACCAACGCTGACGGCTCCATTATGATAACCGCCAGTCACCTGCCCTTCAATCGCAACGGTTTGAAATTTTTCACGAAACTTGGCGGCGTTGAGCACGAAAATATAATGACTATCCTCAAACATGCCTGTGCCACCGAGGAAGTCAAAGGTAACAATCCTTCCCTCATTGAAAAAGTGGATCTTGTCGATATTTACAGCTCCGCCCTTCAAAAAAAGATATGCAAAAAGCTCAATGCCGGTGACAAGCCCTTGACGGGTATGCATATTGTAGTTGATGCAGGGAATGGTGCAGGAGGATTCTTTGCCACTAAAGTCTTGGAACCGCTCGGAGCAAACATCAGCGGCAGTCAATTCCTTGATCCTGACGGGCACTTCCCCAATCATATTCCCAATCCTGAGGACAGGGCAGCAATGGCGGCTATTCAAAAGGCCGTGCTGGACAATCACGCCGATCTTGGCTTGATATTTGACACTGACGTTGACAGAATGAGTGCCGTTTTGAGTGATGGAGAGGAGATCTGCCGCAACGCTCTCATTGCGATGATAGCTGCAATTCTTGCTCCCGATTATCCTCACAGCACCATTGTCACGGATTCTGTCACTTCTGACGAGTTGACTGCCTTCTTGGAAAATGATCTCAATCTTCACCATCTCCGCTACATGCGCGGTTACAGGAACGTCATCAACAAGTGCATTGAGCTCAACCTCGCCGGTATCACTTCACCGCTTGCCATTGAGACCAGCGGTCACGGTGCATTGAGGGAGAATTACTACTTGGACGATGGTGCCTACTTAGCTGTCAAGCTCATCATTGCAGCGGCAAATGCCCGTAAATCCGGCAGATCTCTGTCACATCTTATAGATAAATTGCAATATCCTGCCGAGACTGCTGAATGTAGATTTAAAATCGTCGGCGTTGAAAACTTCCGCGCCTATGCCGGTAAGGTGTTGGAGACTTTCCAATCGCGTGCCATTGACCGTGAAATTGAGATTGCCGAGCCTTCATTTGAGGGGGTTCGTTTGATCTTCAAAGGTGACGGTAAAGATGGCTGGGCACTTTTGAGAATGTCTCTGCATGATCCCAATATGCCGCTTAATATCGAAAGCAAGCACAAAGGCGGGACAAAAAAAATAGCCGCTGAGATTAAATCACTCCTCAACGGATTTGACAACTTGGATATTTCTACAATCGACAGTATTTAGCAAAATGACAACAACAATGGTAGTTAGAATCCTCCGGCAATAGCAGCCGGGGGAAACGTCAAGGTAATAGAAAAGGTGATTCATTTATGGCTTTGAAACCAAAACAAAAACTCAAAAATTGTTCTAATTGCGGTAAATTATTTGTTCAAACTCATGGTGAAAAACTGTGCAGAGACTGTGCAATTCAAGAAGAAGAACAGCAGCGCGAAATTAGAGATTATATTCATGAGCATCAAGGCTGTTCCATAACAGAGGTTATGCAAAATGTCAATGTAAGCAAAAAGTTGATTAACAACATGATAAATAAGGGACTTTTTGGTAATCTCAGAAGAAGTCGTTCATCTTATACCTGCCAATCTTGCGGTAAACCTGTAAGTGTTGGTAATACTTATTGCAAGGATTGTTTGAAACGTCTTCGCACTGAGACCAAGAGAGTAGCAGAACAAAGAGAACTTAGAATGAATATGAACAATAATAAAACCGAGAAATCAACAACGCTTGATAAAATTAATGCTCAAATAGATATGGAACTTGAGATTATGAATGAACGTAAGAGAAGACTCAATAGGAGTATGTACGAATCCATATTGAATGACAGGGGCAATAGATAATAGAATCTTATCTGATTGTTAGACAATGCTATTCATACAGAGGATCATTCATTATAATTTCAGTCAATTTCTTTACATCTTTATTCTTGAATGTTTTCAAAATGGCTGAATGTCTTTGAGTAATGATTTTTATATCACTCTCTTTTTTCAGTATATTTTTGAAGGCAGCCTTCCTGCTCTCTGCGGTGTAAATTCTCGCTGTCTTTGCAATATTCACCAGCAGAGGGTTATGAGAGGCCTTGATGGCAGTCAGATAAAATTTATCATCAGCAGCGACAATATTATCAAGATTGTTTTTCTTTTCAAGTTCTTTCTTTAGTGTGGTCAGATTTGCCGACATCTGATTTACTTCTTTTTGAAGTGCCTTTGTAACGGCAAGACTGAGGACGGCTAATTCTGTACACTTCCGCATCTCTTTCAACATATCAAGTGAAGTGCTTTGACTTAGTATGATACCATATATTATCGGTTCCACCATAGCACTTGAAAAACCTCTTGAAACAAAAACACCTTGAGGATGAATTTCCAATACTCCTATGGCCATCAAATACATTATTGCTTCTGTTACATATTTTGTTCTAACGCCTAAAAGTTTTGCCAATTCTATATTGTTTGGAAGTTGATCACCGGGTACCAATTCTTTAGTTAAAATTCCATTTTTTATACGATTAATAATTTGCTGCGTCAGACCAACATCACCAATAATTTTTACGGATTCTTTTTTCATATAAATTCTTCTTTCAAATATCTAAATAAACTAATATTAAAAAATACTACATTTTAATAATTATAAATATAAAAAAAGCAATGGTCAAGAGTATTTTGATATTCAAATTAAGGAGGTGGTTTTTGTTGAGTCCGCGAGAACAAAAAAAATTACTTTACCGTCAAAATATATTAGAGGCCGCCTCGCTATTGTTTGAACGTCAAGGCTTTAGTGAGACATCGATAGCTGACATAATGAGGGCGGCAAATTTAGGTGTAGGCACTTTTTATAACTATTTTGAATCAAAGGAAGAAGTTTTGCTGGCACTGTTGAAAAACCTTGCCCAAAAATTAGATAGAGCGGTCGAAGAAGGCAAGCAATCACATCTATCATCAACACAACTGCTGGAGCTTGCCTGCAAAGTATTATCAAAATTGCTGGCAGAAAATCGTTTTGTCCTGCCACTGTTTTTGAGTGCCTCAGAACACAGCGACAAACCTGAACTGCTGCCAACGCGAAAATACACCCCCACATTCAAGCCGATATTTGAGATTGTGATAAAGCGTGGTCAACAGGAAGGTGAGATCAGAAAAGACGTACCGGCAGATTTGATTGCCGAGATGTTTCACTCAATATATCAAGCAGCATCATTCAGCAAATTGAATATACCATTCAGAGAAAATATCGAACTAAAAGTCCGCCTGCTGATAGACGGAATAAAAATACAAAATTTGATGAGGTAGACTTAATGATTAGTGTAACTAAGTTACTTTTTGCAAGGGATTACTACGGCGATAAATTGAGATATTCCAAGGGTGCAAGCCGAATGACCAACGGAGCGGCGGAGGGTGTAGGTCCAGTCGTCGTCTGGAACTCAACGAAGACTTGTAATTTAAAGTGCCGCCATTGCTATATGGAATCTGACAGTCGCAAATACAACAATGAGCTGACAACCGACGAGGCTAAAAAGTTTATTGATGATCTTGCTGAGTTCAAAGTGCCTGTACTCCTTTTCAGCGGTGGCGAGCCTTTGATTCGTCCTGATTTTTTTGAGCTTGCCGAATACGCTGCAAATAAAAAAGTCCGTCCGACACTATCGACGAATGGGACTTTGATAACTCGCGAAATTGCCCAACGAATCAAAGACATAGGCGTCGGCTACGTCGGTATATCGCTTGACGGCCTCAAGGAAATCAACGACAAATTTCGCGGCGTTGAAGGGGCTTATGAGAAGGCAATGAGGGGAATTGAAAACTGTGTTGCCGTCGGGCAGCGCGTTGGTCTCAGATTTACAATCAATCAGCACAATCTCCGCGATCTTGAAAATATTTTCGACTTCATTGAAGAGAAACAGATCAACCGCGTCTGCTTTTATCATTTGGTCTATTCCGGACGCGGCAATCAAATGATGGACGAGGACGTGACCCCTGCCGAATCTCGCCGAGCAATGGACATCATAATCAAGAGAACCAAGGACTTTGAAGAGCGTGGACTGCAGAAGGAAATCTTGACAGTTGACAACCACTGCGACGGCGTTTATATGTATCTCAAAGCCCTCAACGATGGTGACGAATCAACTGCCACACAGATTAAGCACTACATAAGCACAAACGGCGGCAACCGCTCCGGCATTGCCTTCGGTGAGGTCGATCCCTTTGGTTATGTTCACCCTGACCAATTCACGCAGCACCATACTTTTGGAAATGTTCGTGACAGGAAGTTTGGGGACATCTGGACTGACACAAGCAATTCTATTATGAGTGGACTGAAAAATCGCAAACCTCTGCTAAAAGGTCGTTGTGCCAAGTGCAAATTTCTTGACAACTGCAATGGGAACTTTCGCACAAGAGCTGAGGCCAAAACGGGTGACTTCTGGCAATCAGATCCGGCTTGCTATTTGACTGATGAAGAAATATTTTGAAGAGCATTATCATTTTTTAGAATTAAAGCGTATTGGTAACTCAAAAAAATCAACCCTTGAAATGCTGTACCCAAAAATGCTTATATTTAGTATTTTTATCGTAGATATAGCCTATTCCAAGGTATTTGTATTTTTTATTCAGAATATTAGCCCTGTGTCCCGGAGAGTCCATCCATTGCTGCATTACCATCTCGCAGGTAGTCTGACCGGCAGCAATATTCTCACCGACGGTATTATAATCAATTCCGTAAAAAGTACTGTTGAAGGGCAAGCCGTTGGGACGGGTGTGTGAAAATACTTTTGTAATTTCTTTGGCACGAATGGCGGCAGGTCTGAAGAGCTCTCTTGATAGCTTTAGAGGCTTGCAACCGGCTTTGGCACGCTCAATGTTGACTAATTTTAGAATTTTTACTGCTGCCTCATCTCGTGTAATTGCAAATGCTGTCGATGTTGACACTAAAAAAATAGACGCCATTAATATGGCTGCTAAAAACTTTCTGAAAAAATATTGCATAGCTACCACCTTCCTCACTTATATTAGTGAATTAAGTTTATCAAAGGAAGTTGGGTTTGTCAAGCAAGCTATTTTATTCTGGATATGATAATAATTTTCACAATGAAGGAAATTTAATATTTGCAGAGAATTAATAAACAAAAAAATGAAAAGTGAGGTATTTGATATGAAAATTGCAGTTGTTGCAGCAAATGGCAAAGTTGGCAGACTCGTCGTCAAAGAAGCTATTGATAGAGGCTTCGATGTTACAGCATTCGTGAGGAGTGCAAACAAAACGATTGCTAAATCTGTCGTCCAAAAAGATATTATGGAATTGACTAAGGAAGATCTCAAAAATTTTGACGCTGTTGTTGATGCTTTTGGGATTTTTGATCCTGATAAACTTTCACTTCATTCTATCACTCTTAAACATCTCTGTGATATTTTGAGCGGAACTGAAACTCGTCTGTTGATTGTTGGAGGTGCAGGTAGCCTCTACATCGACAAAGAGCATAAAACTCAACTTTATGATACTCCTGATTTTCCAAAAGAATATTTGCCGCTTGCAAAGGCTCAAGGAAAAGAACTTGCAGAACTTCGCGAGCGTGATGATGTAAATTGGACTTTTATGAGTCCTGCTGCTGATTTTCAAGCTGAAGGTGAGCGCACCGGCAAATACATTCTCGCAGGTGAAGAATTTACACTCAACAGCAAAAATGAAAGTATCATCAGTTATGCTGATTATGCAATCGCAATGGTTGACGAAATTGAGAAAGGCAATCATATCAAACAGAGAATCAGCGTTGTAAGAGAATAATTTATGGAAAATATCAATAAATTTAAAGAGATAATAAAATCAGCAAAAACCATATTAATCGGTGCAGGTGCCGGACTTTCAACTTCAGCGGGTTATACTTACAGCGGCGAGAGATTTGAGAAATATTTTGCAGATTTTGAAGCTAAATATAATTTTCACGATATGTACAGTGGCGGTTTTTATCCATATGAGACAGAAGAAGAATTTTGGGCATATTTCAGCAAAAATATTTATTATAATCGCTATGATCAGCCACCAAATGAAGTTTATAATAATCTCTTGAAACTCGTTGAAGACAAAGATTATTTTGTATTGACGACGAATGTGGATCATTTGTTTCAAAATAACGGATTCGATAAATTGAAGTTGTTTTATACCCAAGGCGATTATGGATTATTGCAATGTGCGACGCCGTGTCATAATAAAACTTACGATAATGAAAATATTATTCGTGAGATGATTGCCAAACAAAAAAATATGAAAATTCCAACGGAACTTATACCGAAGTGTCCAAAATGCGGTGGAAAGATGACTACAAATTTGCGTTGTGATGATAAGTTTGTTGAGGACAACGGCTGGCATCAGGCTTCTTATCGTTACAAGAAATTTTTAAGCAGTCATATTGATGATGAGATAGTTTTACTTGAATTGGGAGTTGGCGGAAATACACCCGGAATAATAAAGTATCCATTCTGGCAAATGACCCTTGATAACCCTAAGGCAAAATATATTTGTATCAATAAAGGTGAAGCGTTTGTTCCAAAACAAATTTCTGATCAAAGTATCTGCATTGACGGAGACATAGGAGAGATTTTAAAATGGATAAATTTGCAAAAATAAAAAAATTAAATCAGCAACTTCGCTCTGAAATGCCGGATTTAAAAATTGCTGATGTTCCAGATGATTTAAATTCTCAAAGACAGCTTTTGCGTGCATTAATGAACGTTCGGCCGCCAATGTCGCTAGATGAAGACTTTCTAAAACTTCAAGATGAAGTATTATCAGAGGAAGTCAAAGAGCGCGGAATAATTAATATTGATGATATTTCGGACACTAAGCCGAATATAAAACTTTGGCAGGGAGATATTACAAGATTAAAAGTTGATGCAATAGTCAACGCTGCAAATTCTGCGTTGCTCGGCTGTTTCATTCCACTTCACAAATGTATTGATAATGCTATTCATTCTGCTGCAGGACTTCAACTTCGAGACGCTTGTCACAAAATTATACAGGAGCAAGGTCACAACGAGCCTACAGGTAGAGCAAAAATTACACCTGCATTTAATTTGCCGAGTAAATTTGTAATTCACACAGTAGGACCGATAATTCCGGCAAATCGCGAGCCAAATGCTAAAGAAGAGGATTTACTTGCAAGTTGCTATAAATCTTGTCTTGAAGTGGCAGTCGAAAATAACTTGAATAGTATTGCATTCTGCTGTATTTCAACCGGCGAATTTCATTTTCCAAATCAGCGTGCTGCTGAAATCGCAATTAAAGCTGTCACGAACTTCCTCAAGGTTAAAAATAATATGAAAGTGATTTTCAACACCTTCAAAGATATTGACACTGCTATTTATAGATCGCTGTTTCGTTCTTCTTCGTGATAGGCATAGGCATTATGATTGTGAATTGACTCAAAGTTCTCACATTCAACGCTGAACCATTTAACGTCATCGACTTTACGAATGGCAAGGACAACATCTCTCAAAATATCCTCAACAAATTTTGGATTTTGATAGGCGGTCTCGGTGACAAATTTTTCATCTTCACGCTTGAGGACTGAATATATCGGGCTTGACGCCTGTGATTCAATCAAATTCGCAAGTTCATCAATCCCTATAACTTGATTGAGAGCGGAAAATTTGAGCTTTACTCTGCAAACGCTGCGTTGATTGTGAGCACCAAAATCTGATATTTCCTTGCTGCAGGGACAGAGTGTCGTCAGCGGCAATTCAACACCAAAAGTAAATATTCTCTGCTCATTGACTGCCTCGCCCTCAAAGAAACAGTCAATATCAAGCAGGGATTTTTTCTTGCTTATAGGTGCCTCACGCTCAACGAAGTATTTAAAGGCTATATGGAGTTTAGCTATGTTGGTATTGAGTTTTTCCAATGCCTCAGTCAATATATCGTTGATACTACTCATTGATAGCGACTTTACCGTCCAGTCAGTCAAAATCTCCATAAGCCGGCTCATATGTGTGCCGCGCAGGTCTTTGCTCAGTGAAACTGTAAATTTTACCTTTGCTTGGACTTGCTGTCCTAAAATCAAAAATGGCAGACAAACATTATTGACGCCTGTCTGCCGGATTGTAATTCCTCGTTCATCTCTCTGGTTCTGCACGTCATCCATATTTCGG
>CAJODU010000015.1 GCA_905233325.1 uncultured Selenomonadaceae bacterium | reverse complement strand
CCAGAGATGGGGTGATACTATGGGCAAATTCTACTTCGTGATCGTTGTGATCATTATCATTCTCCTGCTCACTAGTAGGAAAGCCGCCTAAAGTCCGAATCTAGGCGGCTTCAACATTAAAAACTTCAATCAAGGAACCTGCGGGGCTGAAATCGTTTGTCACAGTGTCGACGCTCTGTCTTGTGCAGAGCATTTCTTTATGTCTATTATACAGCATTGCCGGAAAAATGCAAGAGGAAAATTCAATCAAAAGCTGTACATAGTCGCTACTGATGAAACGACAGGCGGTTTCAATCCAAGCCCCAGAAATGGGGTGAGATTATGAGCAAATTCTACGTTATGATGATTGTTATCATCGCAATCCTCTGGCTCCTCAGTGGTAAAGCCGCCTAAGTCTCCAGCTTAGACGGCAACTTTACTTAGTCAACTACTAATGGGGCTGAAATCGTTTGTCACAGTGTCGACGCTCTGCAATGCAGGGCGTTTCTTTATGTCTATTATACAGCATTTAGGAAAAAATGCAAGAGGAAAATTCAACTAAAAAAATCTCACTACTCCACGCCTTAGGTATACAATCATCAACATCTTGCAAGTCTTTGAAAATCGTGTTAAAATTGAGGTAATTAAGATTGAATTGAGGTGTGCTGAACTGCTGACGATTAGTGCAAATGCAAAGATAAATCTGACTTTAGATATTTTGGGCAAGCGTGAGGACGGCTACCACGATGTTGAGCTGGTTCTTCAGTCGATTGCCCTTGCCGATACCCTTGAATTGGCAAAGATTGACAGTGGAATCAAGTTTGAAATGAATACTGACGAGGTTGTCGGAGCGGAGATTCTGCCGACTGATGACAGCAACCTTGCCTATCAAGCCGCAAGGGTTGTCCAGGAATATTGCAAACTCAAGGAAGGCGTATTTATCCGTCTCACAAAAAAAATTCCAGTTGCAGCGGGACTGGCAGGTGGCAGCACTGACGCGGCGGCAGTTATTCGCGGAATGAATCGCCTCTTCAATCTTAGGCTGACTACTGAAGAGATGTGCAATCTCGGTGCGAAGATTGGGTCTGACGTGCCATTCTGCGTTGTCGGCGGGACTTGTCTGGCTAGCGGTCGCGGTGAGGTACTCACCAGACTTGCTGACTTGCCGTCACTGCCTATAGTCTTGATAAAGCCTCGTGGTGCCATTCCTACCGCTTGGGCTTACAAAACCTATGACAATGACAGAAGTCCCGAACACCCTGACACCGCCGCTATTTGTGAGGCAATCAACCTGAGTGACACCGAGGCGGTCTGTGAGCTGATCTTCAATGTTATGGAGCGTGTCGCCGTCAAGAAATACCCTGTCATTATGCAATGCAAGAACCAAATGCTTGAGGCAGGAGCGGTTGCAGCTATGATGAGCGGGAGCGGTCCTTCAGTCTTCGGAATAGCCAAAAACCGCGACGACGCCGTCAAGATTGCCGATACCTTCAAAAACAGCGGTGTACAAGTCTTTGTCACCGAAACTGTTGGCAGAATAGAAAATTGATGTAGGAGTGATGAACAATGCCAAACGAAAACAGACTTGAACCGATAAATCTTGATACTTACCAACCACTGAGAGAGGCCGTCTGCGAATCGTTGAGAAAAGCAATCCGCAGCGGTATATTGGCACCGGGTGAAAGACTTATGGAGGTGCAGCTTGCTGAGGAACTTGGCATTAGTCGCACACCGATAAGAGAGGCAATCCGAAAACTTGAGCAGGAAGGCTATGTAATAATGCTGCCGAGACGCGGGACTTACGTTTCAAGCGTGTCAGTACACGACGTGCAGGAGATATTTGAAATTCGATCCGCCCTTGAGTCGCTGTCAATAGGGTTAGCTGCTCGTCGAATCGAGAACGATGAACTTGAGCAGTTACAAAAACTCTTGACACTCATTGAAGGCTATATCGAGAGCAACGACATTGACAACATTGTCAAGACTGATATAGAGTTCCACAACCTGCTATATACGGTCAGCCGAAATGAGAGGCTTGGTGTGATAATCAACAATCTCAAGGAGCAGCTTGCCAGATTCCGCAAGCTGTCAATGTCCTACCCCGGTAGGCTCAAAGATACCCTGGAGGAACACCGCGAGATGGTTGAGGCGGTTGCCAATGGTGACGTTGAGGCGGCAAGAGACGCGGCAGAACGCCATATGGAGCGTGCAGAAGAAACCCTTCTGAAAGCTATGTCAACCCAGGCGGCTCTTGATAAATAACTAGCGGGTCAGCACCATTCGCTTGGTGATGAAGTTCCAGATTGTCACTATGCAGGCAGCGGCAACCTTCGCCAGCATATAGTGCAGTCCGACAAATTCCACGAACGTCCACATACACAGTTGATTGATTCCCAAACCTGCCACGCTCGTTGCAGCAAAGACAATCGTTTTTGCCAGCGAGCGTTTTTTTGCGGCAAATACCCAATAGGCACACATAATATAGTTGACGATCACCGACACGACGAACGCCCAAAAGGCCGACGTTAGATAGTTGATTCCGGCAAATTCCGTCAAAGAATACAACACTGCCAGCTCTATGATGAAACAACTCCCGCCGGCCACTGCAAACCTAAAAAATTCTCGTTTCATTCTTGCACCTGCGCGTATAAAATATAAACAAAATCAAACTGACAAGCGAAATGGCACACCCGCCCATAAAACCCGGCATAGAGTAAGACATCTCGATAGAGTTTTCACCTTCCTCTAAAGTCAAGCCCACAAAACAGCCGAGAATGACTTCACAGTCCACAGGCTTGCCGTTGAGGGTAATGCTCCAGCCTTCGTATGGTATGGTGGTGAAAAGTTTCTCACCGGCTTTACCGTCAACTTTCATCTTGATAGTATGGTCGCCGAACTCTGTAAACTGCGCGGTGCGTGATTGTGCCTGTCTGCTTGCCTCAGTTAAGACTGATTCATTCAACATATAGAATTGATGATCCAGAAAATTGCCTTCCCGCTCCTCCCAGTTTGACAGGTGTAAAGATATTGTATCCTCAGCTGACGGAGGAATGTAAAATACTGACGTCCTATGTGTCAGCAGATACATCACCTTGCCTTCAATCTCAGCAATCACTGACATTGTGCCGTCCTTTGTGGGTATATTGCCATATAAGGCATTGTAGCTGTCCTCAGGCTGCAATTTAATATAGCTTTCCTTTGAATCCTCCGAAATAATCTTGTAAGGCACTTCTTGATAAAGAGGCTCATTCAATCTAAAAAGGTGATTATATATCTCGTTGGTATAGGTAAAGGGATTATTATCATACTTTACGTCGTCCGGATTAAAATCATCACAGACAAAGGCCAAAGGCATCGCGAATATGTTTTCATAGGTTGATTTAGCATTATAGGTGTTGAGTTCATCTATCCTCTTTAAACCAGGAAGTTCAATATCAGACAAAATATATTTGACACCAAGCAAGGAATCGGCAGGCAGGACGGAGACAGTCGCACCATTCATACATTTAAGCAAAGTTCTGTAACCCATATGATCAAGCAATTCCTGTTGAGCATTGATCGGACTTGAAGTATAAGTTGTAATAGAGCGGTAGTTGTAGGCTAATCCCTCATTGTAATTGACGGTATTATAGACATTTGCATAATCTTCTTCTGAATATTTAATGTATTCCGGCGGCTCAATATTTTCTTCTGACAGCTTAATATTCTCATATGGTCTTGATTGACTTATTCTGAAGATACCGCTGTCGAAGTTTTTTAGCTCTTCTATCTGCTGCTTTTGTTGAAGGGTGTATTCTTTGAAACGCTCAATATGATCATTCTCAAAGCGTTTCATCACCTGAGCAGAACTGCAACAAATACCAAATATAATCATTGCCGTCAAGATGATACGAAATACTTTGACAGTGCTGTCTTTTAATCTATCCCGCAGACAGAAGAAAGTGACTATTACTGCATAAACTGTGAGGGCTCCCAAAACGTTGTCCCAAGTATTTAATGGTTCCTTAAACTGCCTGTATATTACAATGAGCGGATAGGCCGCAAAGGCAACTATATAGAGCTTGTGATTTTGAAATCTCCAGCTTGAACTTTTGACACGGTGTATAAAAAAGAGTGCCGCGAGGTAAATCAGAATGAAGTTACCAAGGAAGCCGTATCTGTACCAATATACAAGAGGAGCTTTCAACAGCGAGAAGAGGAACAGCAGCGGCCGCCAGTAAAACATCAGCCAGGTAAAGACAAGCAATATCACACTGCCGATGAGCAGACGCCTGTTTACATTCCTCTGCACAAAGAAGGCTATGGCACCAAAAGTTACAAGGTCGCCGGTAAACAGTGAAAGTTGATTATAGGCACTTTCACTACCCCAAATCAAACCTTGAAGTATATTGTAAACCTTCTTGCATAGTGACATATCCAGAATAATCCAATCAACGGAACTGCCACGACCGACAAATAAGACTTCAAGCGTCGGCAAAAACATTATTCCATTCAAGCCGACTGCAAGAGTGATTGCAAGGATTACCTTGCCCTCAAATATCCAAAAAGCCCTCCAAGTGAATCTATCACTGAGAAAAACATACTCCCAAATTGAAAAGAAACCCACAAACATCATAGCAACCAAGCCGGTATACCAATTAAACAGCATTGCAAGCGCGGAGGATATAACCAGCAGCTTTATACTGTTGTCCTTGCGAAGTCTGTGCAGCCCCAGCATCATCAGCGGGAACATATAAACAGGATCAAGCCACATAATGTTCATTGCTTGATCCATATTGTACTGCATAAGGCCGAATCCGACGGATATGAGAGTCACTGCCCATTGATTGATTTTGCCTTCAAATCTCTTTTCGAGGTAATATGTCATAGTCGCGGCTGACAGGCTCAACTTCAACACTACCAGCAAATCATAAAATATATGGAGCTGATCCTGCCGAAAGAAGACAACCAAGAGGTTAAGCGGAGAAAGAAGGTAATAAGTCATAACCAGCCACATATTGCCGCCGAGACCTTTGTCAAAAGAAAATGTAACTGACGCCTCACCCTCCAGGACGTGCTTGAGATAGGCAAAAAAATCCAGATATTGTATCTCTGCATCGTAAATGGCAAAACTGGAATGTCCGAACGGTGCAAAGCCAAGATATACCATCAACGCTGTGAGAAGGGCTGCCGTAAGCGTAAAGGATAAGGAAACTCTTTTAAACATAATTCACCAATTCAATGAAATTCTTGCTTGATGACAGTTTTGCCATCTTGTTCTTTGAGTAAGTACAGCGGTCGGTGCTTGCTCTCGTTGAATATGCGTCCCAAATACTCACCGATAATGCCAAGAAAGAATATCTGCACGCCGCCAATGAAAAGTATAGTGCAAATGAGCGAGGGATAGCCGGGTACATCACCGCCATAAATCAAAGTGTGGACGAGTACGAACAACATATATATAATGGCGGAAAAGGCGAAAAGACAGCCTAAAAGAGAGGCTATCCGCAGAGGCAGAATAGTAAAGCTCGTGATACCCTCAATGGCAAGATTAATCAGCTTGAAGTAATTCCATTTGCTCTGTCCCGCTGCACGACTTTCCGGTTGATATGGTATTTCTTTTTTCTCGAATCCTATCCAACTGAACATACCTTTAGTATAGCGTTGGGACTCACGGAACAACTTCAAGGCCTCAACGCACTGGCGATCCAACAGGCGGAAGTCACCAACATTGACTTGAATTGAAAAATTAGTCATTTCCTGGAGGATCACATAATATAACTTTGAGGCAAACTTTTTGAAGGGCGGCTCATCGTCGCGGCTGATTCGCTTGGTGCAAATATCTTTATAGCCCTTCTGCCACCAGGAAATCATCTCAGGAATCATCTCCGGCGGGTGCTGAAGGTCTGAATCCATAACCACGACGGCATCACTGTCAATGTGGTCGAATCCTGCAATCAACGCAGTCTCCTTGCCAAAGTTGCGTGACAGGGCGATATAGTGGACTTTAGGGTCAGCGGCTTGGAGATCGCGCATTATATCAAGGGTTGAGTCAGAGGAGCCGTCATTGACGAAGAGATATTGAAAATCATAGCCCTCAATGGAGGAGACCACCGACTGCACACGCTCATAAAATTTATTTAATACTGCCTCTTCATTGTAGCAAGGGACAAGAATGGTAATTTTTTTCACTAGTTCAACCTCTCCAGAAGAATCTGTACAGATTAGGCATTTGCTACTTGTCTTATTTCTGACAATGGAGTAACACGTCTAAATTCTGAAAGTTCCTTATCTGTCAATTCGGGAAATTCATCATCATAGATTATATCGTCGTCCGACATTTCTTCCAATGCCTTTAATTCTGCTATCTGCTCTTGTGTCAGTGGAGTATCAAAATTGATAAATTTCTTCACTATCATAATATTCTCTCCTTTCCTTTGTGGACGCTTTTCGTGCCATTATTAACCTTGTTGATTCTGCTCTCTCTGTGTAAACCACAAATAATACACTTCCGACCATACCTATAGTTTGCCAGCGTTCTTCATATTCATCGCTATGCTCACTATCTAATCTTACTTTTCGGTTTTCGTCCTCAAACACTTTAGCTGCTGTTTCAAATCTGATACCGTGTTTTCTCTTATTAATTTCTGCTTTATTATCGTCCCACTCGAACCATTGTCCATTGATAATTTTTTTCATTATTCTACCTTAATATCGTGAGCGGCGAGCAATTCTGCGATTGTCTCAAGGTTTCTGAAGTTTTGAGGTGCAAGATCGGTGCCGGCAAGCTCAATGTCATATTCCTTTTCGATCAATGCAAAGAGTTCCTGCATATCTATGGAATCAATGAGGCCGTCGCTGATGAAGTCGTCGCTTTTGTCATAATTAAATTCAGGGTGAATCTGCTGAAGAAGATTTTTTATTTTATCCATTAAAATCGCTCCTTGTCAATTTGCAAAATTTATAATATTATATGTAAAGTTAGCTATTTGGAAGTGGAAGAATGTCAGAAGAAAAATCAAAAAACAATGAATTGGATATGCTCAACGGCTCGATCTGGGACAAGATTATAATATTTGCCCTGCCGCTTGCTTTCACCGCTGTATTACAGCAGCTCTTCAATGCGGCAGATGTGGCGGTGCTCGGACAGTTTGTCGGAAAAAATGCAATCGCTGCCGTTGGTAATAATATATCACTTATTGGCTTGCTGGTCAATTTATTTCTTGGTCTGTCACTCGGTGCAAATGTTGTGATTGCTCAAAATATCGGTGCGAAAAGATTGCATGTGGCACACGCGGCAGTATCAACGGCCTTCATCATTGCATTGATAGTTGGTTTTGTGATAACAGTTATTGGTGAATTGCTGACGGAGCCCGTACTTGAATATATGGACGTGCCGAGCAGCGTTTGGGCAATGGCGGAAACTTACTTGAGAATATATCTGCTTGGTATGCCGGCAATAGGTCTGTATAATTTTGAGTCGGCGATCTTTCGATCTAGAGGCGATACCAAGACGCCGATGATTGCGTTGATTGTTGCAAGTGCACTGAATCTCACTTTGAATCTTGTATTCATCATATTTTTTAAATGGTCGGTTGCCGGTGTTGCCGCCGCGACGGTAATTGCCAACATTGTCAGTGCCGCGATATTATTCAGAGCACTCATTCACGAGGGCGGTATCATTCATCTTGATATTAAGGCAATGACTTTTAACAAGACTCTGCTCAGAGAGATAATCAGGATAGGTCTGCCTGCCGGTATTCAGGGAATGGTGTTCTCTATATCCAATCTGCTTATCCAGTCAGCAATCAATAACCTCGGCGCGGACGCAATGGCAGCCTCAGCCGCCGCCTTCACGGTGGAGATTAATGTATATTGCTTTATGAGTGCCTTCGGGCAAGCGGCAACCACTTTTGTCAGTCAAAACTACGGTGCAGGGAATTTGCCGCGCTGTAAGCGGATTACTTGGGTGACTATGCTGATTAATGGTATCTTCTTTATCATGGTCGCCGCTGCAATCTTGATTTTTGCTGATCCCCTGCTAAAATTCTTCAATGATGACCCGAATGTTGTGGAACTCGGAAAACTTCGTCTTTGGTATATCGTCTCACCGCAGCTCATAAATGTAGTAATGGAAATAATCTCCGGTGCACTCAGAGGCTATGGTATCTCACTAGCTCCGGCAATATTGACCTTGATCGGTGTCTGCGGCGTCAGAATAAGCTGGCTATATACCATCTTCCCGACTTCACCGACTTATGAGACTTTGATGATGGTATATCCCGTCAGTTGGCTTTTGACTACAATTATGCTCTGTTTTGCCTATCGATTCTATATCAAACATTTGAAATTTATGGAATGAAATAATCTTCACCTCACAATCAAAAAGGCAGCCTTGATTAACCGCCTTTGATTATGCTATAATGTTTACAATGTTGTCCACCTCCGCTGGAAACTTGCAACAGACGGAGGGAGGTGTGGAACTTGGAAAGTTTTATTGATTCCGTCGTCGGGAGCTTGGTTGCCGGTCTCCTCATCGAAGCCTTAAAAGTCTGGTGGTCAAGCCACAGCAACAAGGATTGACAACAGAGTAAACTCCACTCCCTATTGAACTATTGCAACTAGTTCTGAGAACACGAAAACCGCCAACAGCTTGCAACTCTGAAGGCGGTTTTTTTGTCGGTGTCACCTGGAAAACTTCATTGATTCCTTAACACCACAACTATATCACAGCCCCGCCGCCCTGTCAATGGATTATTTAGCAAAATTCACCGAATACTTATATTCCTTCTATCTATCCGTTTTCTAGGCACCTATTCTATTTATTTAGCAAAAAGCTCCAACTTACCCGCAACGACCTTCCAAACTTCATCTACATCAATGCCCTTGATGCACTTATTGTTATCACAGACGTATACATCCTTCTTGTAGCAGGGCGAACAGGGCAGATTATGTGTAATTACAGTGCAATTTTGACGCGGTGCCCACTGTATTGGACTCGTCGGTCCGTATATCGCCACCGAGGGTGTACCAACCGCAGAGGCAACATGAAGCATCGACGTACAGCCGCAAAGATGAAGGTCTGCCCGGGCTATCACCTCCGACGATTCCCTCAAATTAATCTTTCCTACCAAATTGACGGCATTGCTAAAATCCTTTTCTGATTTTGACATATCATTTTTACCGCCGATAATAATTGCCTCGCAGTTATTCGCGTGCAATTTATCTATAACTTGATTATACTTTTCCGGCTCCCAGTCCTTCAGTGCCGACAGTGAATACGGTGAGATTGTGACGATTTTTTTTGCCCGTCCCCGCAACTCCTCAATCATTCTCGCCACGCTCTTCTTTTCTTCTGCGGTTGGCAGGGGTCTCATCAATGTTAAATCGTCATCTTCTATACCGACGCACTTTAGCACATTCATATACCTTTGTGCCTCGAATAAATTCAGCTCCTGTCCGGAGGTATGCACATTTATAAAATCTCTGCCCGGTCCCACTCGTTTGCGAACAAGAGCAAGGAAAGCCATCAATGCACTGCGATAATGCCCGTCAAGTATAAATGCTGCATCAGCTTGCCACATAGCTTTAACGATTGAGCCAAAAAAATCGCCCTTTTTATATCGTTTCATAACATCTATATAAGGATTGCCCTCAAGCATTTCATAGCCGGCATAGGACAAAACGCTGACTATCTTACATTGAGGGTAGTATTTTTTTATGGCACGATACAAAGGAGTGGTCAATAGAGTATCTCCTATGCTGGCACAATTTATAATACAAACTTTTTGCATTTAAACCTCGATTTGATATTGAGTTTGCTTATCTCCTGCATTGACTATTGTTTCATTCGTTTTCGATTTTACTGTTCAATTCTGCATAAAGCCGAAATCTCCTGCATTAATAGTAAAAACTTGACAATTCTCATAATCTCTGTTAATCTGATAAAGTAATGATATTGCATAAAGAAAGTTGGTATGGAATTGAAATATATAAGCACCAGAAGTAAAGATTCAGAAAAGTTGACTTCCGCTGAGGCAATCCTTCAAGGACTTTCAGCGGACGGCGGTCTGCTTGTGCCGGAGATGATACCGAAAGTCAAGCCAAAGGATATAGCGGCACTTGTCAAGATGAGGTATGAGGACAGAGCAGTCGAAATACTAAAGTTATTTTTGACGGACTACACTGCCGATGAGCTGAAGGAATGTGCCGAGCTTGCCTATGATTGGTTTGATATTCACGATAGGACACGCCTCGCCATTATCAGTGATAAGCCCGCAGATGCTAAGAAGATTGTGGCAAATAAGAATAATGTCCGTGCCTTCCTTGAACTTTGGCACGGTCCGACAAGTGCATTCAAGGATATGGCTTTGCAGATGCTGCCTCAACTTATGCGTGTAGCCCTCAAGAAGACAGGCGAGACTCACGATATACTTATCCTCGTGGCGACGAGCGGCGACACCGGCAAGGCGGCTCTTGCGGGTTTTGCTGATGTGCCTCAGACTAAGATTATGGTATTCTATCCTGACGGCGGCGTGAGTAAAATTCAGCGTCTGCAGATGGTCACCCAGCACGGCAAAAATGTCAACGTCACTGCTCTCAAAGGTAACTTCGATGATTGCCAAAACGGCGTCAAACAAATATTCAACGATGAAGAGATCGCCAAAAAGCTGGAGAGTGCAAATGTCAAGCTCTCCTCCGCCAACTCTATCAACTGGGGCAGGTTGGTTCCGCAGATTGTCTACTACTTCTCCGCCTATGCAGATCTCATTGACAATGAGGAGATCAACAATGGCGACCTTGTAAATATCACCGTCCCGACCGGCAATTTTGGAAATATCCTCGCCGCCTACTACGCCAAGAGAATGGGTCTGCCTGTCGATAAATTGATCTGTGCCTCAAATATCAACAATATATTGACGGACTTCTTCAATACAGGAATCTATGATCGCAATCGCTCCTTCTTTAGGACTATCACTCCGTCTATGGACATTCTGATAAGCAGCAACCTTGAGCGTCTCCTCTATCATGAGACTAATAATCCCGCTTATATTAAGGAAATTATGGATAAACTCAACACAACAGGCAGATATGAGATCAGCGGCGACCTCAAGAAGAAGTTGCGTAAAACCTTCTACGCTGACTATGCCGGCGAGGAAGAGACTAAAGAGATGATCAGCCATATGTTGAAGGATATGAACTATCTGATTGATACTCATACCGCCGTGGCTATGTCCGTTGCGAGCAAGTACATTAAAAATACAAAAGACACCAAGCCGATGATTATTGCCTCAACGGCAAGTGCTTATAAGTTTGCTCCTGCTGTACTGTCTGCAATAGGTGAGGATATAAGCAAGCTGGACGAGTTCGCCCAGTTGGATAAACTCAATAAAATCAGCGGCGTCACCATTCCGCCTGGTCTTGCCGGACTCAAGACAGCGGAAGTGCTGCATACTGATGTTTGTAAAAGTGACGAGATGGCAGACAGAGTCTTGACCTTCGCTGAAAAGTAAAATATTATTAATCAAAAAAATCAACAAAAATAAACCGTCGTTCAAAGTCAATGCGACCTTGATGGCGGTCTTTTTTTGAGGTTATATATCAGTCATTCTTTTCGCAGGAAATTTTGGTGATGATGCCGTTGTGTACTTTAAATTCCAGCTTGTATTTACGATTGGAAGTAAAGTACTCATATTCTTTGTCGTAGCTGTTGCCTTCGATCTTATCGGCAGTGCCGTAAGCCTTATTGAGAGCCTCTTCGCTCATACCGACAATAATTCCTTCTGAGGTTGCGAAACCGCCATCTTCAGTGACGATTTCCTCAACGCGGCTGTGACGATCGTTGACCTCAATGTAGAAACCTTTGTAGATCCACTTGTCGCCGACTACCTGAAGTGGTTCGTTGTAAATTTCTTTGACTTGACTGACTTTCATACCTGGTTGAAGATCGCCAAGAGTAACCATATCCTTATTAATGGTTGCAAAGCTCACCGAAGTGACAGCCATAAGAGCACCGCAAATCAGTGCTGAGACTTTCTTTTTCATTTTCAAGCTAAACATCTCCTTGAACTTGATAGAATTTAACGCCAATATTCTATCAAAAATTTTTCTGATAATCAAGTCTTAATTGTATCTAAATTAAAAAAATTTTTTAGGTAAATTGCAATATCAAATCAGCTATTTTTATGGTATAATGTCAAGTACAATGTAAACTAATATTTGTATTCGGAGGAATTTTGATGAAAATACGGACAAGTGAATACTTCGTTCGTGAAGTTATAATCTCAATGATAAGGAACAGGTGGATGACCTTTGCCTCGATAGGTACAGTCACCGTCTCACTTTTCGTGCTGGGTGTGTTTATGATGCTGGTGGTGAATTTGACCAAAATGGCATCGGAGCTGGAATCACAAGTACAGATTGCCGTCTACCTCAACGACGCCCTGACAGAAGAAGGCCGTGCAGAGGTTGAGCAGATGATGCGAGATATGAAAAGTATATCCAAAATAGAATACATTCCGCGAGAGCAGGCGATAAAGCGGTTGGAAGAGCGGCTCGGAGATCATAAATACATTTTGGAGGCGTTGGGAGATTCTAATCCTCTGCCTAATTCCTATGAAGTCACGGTTAAAAGGCCGGAGGCAGTACAATCAACAGCAATAGCCATAGCTGATTTATACGGCGTCGATGAGGCAAAATACGGGCAAGATGTAGCCTCTCACTTATTCGACATGACGCGGCTTGTCAGAGTTTTTGGCTTTATTTTGATGTTCCTGCTCGCAGGTGCAACGATTTTCATAATATCAAACACAATCCGCCTGACAGTCTTCGCCAGGCGGAAAGAGATAGCTATAATGAAATATGTCGGTGCGACGGATTGGTTCATCAGAATACCGTTTATCCTTGAGGGTATCGCCTTGGGATTTATAGGTGGAGGCTTGGCGGCGATTGCCTTGAGAAGTTTCTATTCCGTAATGGCGGCAAAGATATATTCTACCTTGACCTTCTTCCCGCTCGTGCCGCAATATCCCTTTGTGAATTACTTGACGGCAGTGATAATCGTCTCCGGCATGATAGTCGGTATAATAGGAAGTACAATTTCACTCAAGAGATTTTTGGAAGTCTGATTACTGGAAACGCTTGCTCAATTCACCAAGTCCCGTGTCCTTTGTACCGTTACCAATGGCGTTGAATTTCCACTCGCCATTTTTTTTGTAGACTTCACCGGCAACCATTGCAAGCATATCGTCATAGTTGTCGGAGAGGTTGTAGCGGCAAAGTTCGGTATGGGTGTCATTGTCAACTATACGAATGAAGGCATTTTTAATCATTCCAAAATGCTGCTTGCGTTCAACGGCTTTGTAGATATTAACGACAAAAACTAATTTATCATATGCTGCCGGTATTTTGTCGAGATTTACGAAAATCTGTTCATCATCGCCTTCACCTTCGCCGGTGAGGTTGTCGCCCATATGCTTGACGGCACCGGAACTGTGCTGAAGGTTGCCGAAGTAAACAACATCATCAGCACTTTGAAGTTTGCCGTCCTTGCAGAGGAAGACGGAGGCATCACAGTCAATATCATTTTTTGAACCGAAGATGGAGGAAAGAAAGCCGCCGCTCTTTTGTTCAGCCGCATCCCAGCCGAGACCGACCATTATATTGTTGAGCTTGCTGCCATCTGATTTTTTAAGACTAATTTTTTGCCCTTTTTGCAGATTTACTGCCATATAATTTCACCTCAATTTTTAATGTACTTCACTGACTTAAATTTATAGATAAGTTTTGACTCTGACTTTGAATTTGAATTTGATTTTGATTTTGATTTTGATTTATGCCAATCACCATTAAGTTGGAAATGCAACCCTTTAATGCCTGCTGCACGTTGTTGCCCAATGTCTCTATGAGCAGCCTCCCAAGTGATAGCTCGACAACTAATAATATATTCTTCATCTATGATATCACAATAACGTTTATATTTTTCTTCATCAAGAAATGAACTTTTAGGTGGATATTTTGGTTTAGGTGGATATATGGGCTTAATTTTCCTATTGAAAAGTTCACAATCTACAAATTCAAATTCCAACTTAGAACATTTATCATAGTTATCAGTTTCATATTCATCAGGTATGCTAACTAAAATATCAACCCATTTACCTTTTGAAGCACGCAAATATTTTTTCACAAACAAAACCGCATAGGCTTCTACACTATTTGCATATTCTTTATATTTTTCTATCAGTTTTTCGTCCATTTTAATATCACTCTGCACAAAAATGGTGTATAGTGACAAAATTTATATAAAATCTGTAAAAAACACTATACACCAATCATTTAATTAATTAAACATTAACGCCATAATTCTTGCCGAGAGCTGCAAGTCCGCCGCTGAAACCGTCGCCGATTGCGTTGAACTTCCACTCACCGTTGTGACGATAGAGTTCACCGACGACGACTGCTGTCTCAATGGAGAAATCTTCACCGAGATCGTAGCGAATCAATTCAGTATTGTTTACCTCATCAACAACACGGATAAAGGCATTCTCAACTTGACCAAAATTCTGCTTGCGAGCCTCTGCCTCGTGAATAGTGACAGTGAAGTCAATCTTCTGGACATTCTCAGGCACTTTTGAGAGGTCGACTTTGATCACTTCGTCGTCGCCTTCGCCTGCACCTGTGCGGTTGTCTCCCATGTACTCAACAGAACCGCTCTTGTGTTTAGGTTGGTTGTAGAAGATAAATTCATCATCGCTGGGAACTTTGCCGTCAGCACCGAGCATAAATGAGGAAGCGTCGAGATCGAAGGCATCGCCGCCATCGTAACGCTTTATATCCCAGCCGAGACCAATAAGAATTTTGCTGAGACCGGGATTTGTCTTTGTGAGGTCAATTTTCTGACCTTTTGCTAAACTAATTGCCACAATAATACCCCCAAATATTTTTGATAGCTAAACTATATCACATTTTTCGTGAAATTGCAAATTTATTAATAATTGTTTAATTTTTTTCGAGGTTGACTATGCAAAAATGGCACCCAGCATATTTTGTGCAACGGTTATGATAGGTGTTGCAAAGCCGACGAGCTTGGACAAAATACTAAATCCCCTCTCAACCGTCTCTTCTGCAATCATCGGGACACTCGCCACTATCTCACCATTATATTTTAACCTCGCATATCCTATAGTTTTCCCTTTGATAATGGGTGCCTCCACTACTTTCGGCAGATCATAGACGATTTTCAAATTTTTTGTATCTTCACCTTCAAACAGTGGAAAGTTTAAATCTTCAAGCGGTCTAACGTGAACTGTAGCCTGTGTTCCGTCTTTGACAAAGACTGTCTTGCTGATTCTGTCCTTGTTGAGTACCTTAGCCATCTTCACAATTTCAAAGCCATAATCCAGCAGCTTAGCTGTATCAACGAATCGCGTTTGAGTGTCCGGCGAGTGCATAACTATTGCAATGAGTTCCGTATCTCCACGTTTTGCCGAGCCTGCAAAACAACCGCCCGCCGCATTCGTCCAGCCGGTTTTGATACCATTCATTCCTGCGTAATATTCCAGCATTTCGTTGGTAGTGATAGCCACATCAACCTTATTTGAAGGTGCGCTCCAAGTGATAGGATATTCTATCGTCGAAACTATCTCCCTGAAGGCAGGCATCTTCATTCCATACATCGCAATTTTCGCCATATCCCGTGCGGTTGAATAGTGATTATTATTCGGCAGACCGTTGGGGTTGACGAAGTTGGTATTGATACAGCCCAGCTCTGCCGCCTTCTCATTCATCATCACCGCAAATTGAGGAACATTGCCGGCTACAGTCTGTGCAACTGCAATCGCCGCACCATTGTCGGAAACCATCATCATTCCCAACAGGAGCTCATCAGCCTGTATCACATCGCCGGGCGACCATTTAAAGCTGTTGTCTTCAGCATATATGGCGGCATTGCTTATCGGGATCAAAGTTTTCTTTGGGAGCTGTTCCAGACCCAATATACAAGTCATCATCTTCGTCATACTTGCCGGCGGTCGTATTTCGTCGGCATTTTTTTCGTAAATAACACGCCCCGTGCCGGATTCTATCAATATTGCCGAATCAGCTTGTATGATCGGCTCCACCGAATTTGCTGCCGCTGTCGCAACATTCAGCAACAACATCATAACTATCAAAAAAATTCGCAACGCCCTCAACTCCAATTAAAGTGGAATATTTTTTTGCCCAAAATTTTCAAATATTTTTTTCAGAGACATCAATCAAGACGCCGCCACTGAGCATATAGAGATATTTTTCTGATATGCTCCTGTGAAGGAT
>CAJODU010000014.1:11167-33642 GCA_905233325.1 uncultured Selenomonadaceae bacterium | reverse complement strand
TGTTGAGATCAAGCGCAACGACGCCGGTGACTTCATTGTCCGCAACAAAAATCTTGAAAAGATCGTTGCAATGACGAACTTTGACAATGATGAAGGTCTCCGCCGATTCCAATACATCTGGAGAATGAAGGGGATTGACAGTCTCCTCAAAGAGCGTGGCATCAAAGAAGGAATGACTGTCCATATCGGTGAGATGGAGTTCACCTGGCAAGAATGAATCTGAAATAAAAGACCTGCCCAGAATCTAAAGGAAACTGAACAGGTTTTTTTATTTATTATAAATGAATCAAATTCTGATTAGACGAGACCTTGAGCCATCATAGCATCAGCGACTTTAACGAATGCAGCAATGTTTGCACCCATAACGAGGTTATCAGGATCGCCGTATTTTTCAGCGTTGCTCTTTGCCTGCTTGTAGATGTTGGTCATAATACCCTCAAGTTTCTTGTCGACTTCCTCAAAGGTCCAAGCAAGTCTCATTGAGTTCTGCGACATTTCAAGAGCGGAAGTTGCGACACCGCCGGCATTAGCAGCTTTAGCAGGTCCGAACATAATACCACTCTTCTGATAGTGTTCAATAGCCTCAAGCGTTGAAGGCATATTTGCACCTTCAGCAATGAGCTTGACGCCGTTGTTGACGAGAATCTGTGCTGATTCAAGATCGATCTCACTCTGAGTTGCACAGGGAAGGGCAATGTCACATTTGACAGTCCAGACACCCTTGCAGCCTTCGTGATATTCAGCAGACGGAACGCGAGCGGCATATTCCTTGATACGACCGCGCTCAACCTCTTTGATCTGCTTGACAACATCAAGTTTGATACCTTCAGGATCATAGACATAGCCGTTGGAATCAGAGCAGGTAACAACCTTTGCACCGAACTCTTGAGCCTTTTCGATCGCATAGATAGCGACATTACCCGCACCGGAGACCACGACTGTCTTGCCCTGGAGTGAATCGCCCTTATCAGCAAGCATATTCTTGACGAAATAAAGGAGACCATAGCCGGTTGCCTCTTTGCGAGCAAGTGAACCGCCGTAGGTGAGGCCTTTGCCGGTGAGGACAGCATCATCATAAGCGTCACGGATTCTCTTGTACTGACCATAGAGGAAACCGATCTCACGACCGCCAACGCCAATATCACCGGCAGGAACGTCGGTATGAGGACCAATGTGGCGGAAGAGTTCAGTCATAAAGCTCTGGCAGAAACGCATAACTTCATTGTCAGACTTGCCTTTCGGATCGAAGTCACTGCCGCCCTTGCCGCCGCCAATCGGCAGACTGGTCAAGGAATTTTTGAAGACCTGCTCGAAGGCAAGGAACTTCAAAATGCTGAGGTTGACACTTGGATGGAAACGAAGACCGCCCTTGTAAGGTCCGATTGCACTGTTCATCTGGACGCGGTAGCCGCGGTTGATTTGGACTTCGCCCTTATCGTCCTGCCAGGGTACACGGAAAGTTACAACGCGTTCCGGCTCAACCATACGCTCAAGCAATTTAACCTCTTTATACTTTGGATTGCTCTCAAGTACAGGCACGATTGTAGTCAGAACTTCCTTGACTGTATTTTGAAATTCAATTTGATCGGGATCGCGTTTTTTAACGAGATCAAGAACATCTTGTACATACTGTTTCATATCTGCCATTTATCAAACACTCCTTAGAACTATATAAATTTAATCATAGCTGACATCTTTTTGACGAAATTTAGTATAGCTCAAAAGTTTTCATTTGTACAGATATATTTGCTAGAAATACTGTATACATTGACTCGTTAGGCAAAATTATTTATCAGATTCAAAAAATTTTTCATCATAGTATCACCCTCAGCAGTCAAGATTGATTCGGGGTGGAATTGAATACCTTCAATATTATAATCTTTGTGACGAACGCCCATTATAGTGCCGTCCTCAAGTTCGCTGGTGATTTCCAGACAATCCGGCAGACTTTCACGCTCAATTATCAGCGAATGATAGCGACCAATCTCAACATTCTGCGGCAGTCCTTGATAAAGTCCCTTGCCGTTGTGGCGAAGCGGCGAAGTCTTTCCGTGGACAATTTCTTTATTGCGGACAACTTTACCACCAAACACTTCACCAATAGCTTGATGTCCGAGGCAGATTCCTAAGATAGGGATTGTGCCTTTGAGTTTATCAATTAAATCTTCTGTGATACCTGCATCTTTCGGCACACCAGGACCGGGTGAAATGACAATCGCGTTATAAAGATGATTTTGGGCAATTTCATCAACGGTTATCTTATCATTGCGAACGACTTCAACCTCAGCACCAAGTGCAGAGAGCTGCTGATAGACATTATATGTAAACGAATCGTAATTATCCAGTAACAGGATCATTATAAAATACTCCTCTTGAAATAAAAGTTGTCTTTATAGTATTTTTTATGATTTAAAATTTAACTTTCTTTTTCTTTGACGAACGATTGACGAACAAAATTTTCTTGTAAAAGTTTTGCAGCTTGAGCGTCACTTTCTCTATACATATGAGAATATACATCAAGCGTCACCTTTGGCGATTTATGACCAAGCCGCTTGCTTATGGTAGTTATCGGTATACCGGCATTAATCAAAAAACTTGCATTGCTGTGACGAAGATCGTGGAGACAAATTTCCTTGACGTTTGCTTGCTTTGCATATCGCTGCAGAGCTTTTAATAATGTCAAAGGCACTACTTTGAACAAAGGGTTTGTAATTTTCTCAAGATTTTCAATGTACTTTTTGACTTCCTGCATTACACCACTAGGCATTTCTATTGTACGAATACTATTTTCCGTCTTTGGTGTAGTAATTTCTTTAGTAACGTGCATAAGGCTTTTATTTATACTAATCTTATTCTTGATAAAATCAAAATCTCCTTCATTCAATGCTAATAATTCTCCAACTCTCATTCCGCTGTAAAAAAGCAGGAGAAAGCACAATTTGTATTTTGGATTGTCTACAACTTCTATGAATTGCTGAAATTCCTTTGGAGTCCAAAATTCAAGTCGTTTTTCCATCTTGCCTATGCTGCCGACTTTCCGAAGAGGATTCTCCTTCATTCCGTAGAATTTTACACCAAAATTTAATAAAGTAGAGCATTGACGGTGGTATGTTATCAATGTGGAAGGCGAAAAGTTTTGTTTCATCAACTCATTTTGCCAGTGCCTCATAGTCAGTAGCGTCAAATCCGCCAATTTCAAATTACCGATGTATGGAAGTATATGGTTGCGTATAGTCTGCTCCATTGATGCATATCTGCTCGGCTTTATGTGAAGTTTTCTATCTTCAAGATATTTTTCGGAAAGTTCGGCAACTGTCATATCAATTCGGTCTTTAGCGGTCGATTTAAACTCATACTCATAGGCCAGAGCATCTTTCTTGGTTTTAAAGCCTCGTTTGGTTGTGTGCTTGCTTTTTCCTTGCCAATCAATATATCTGAATTGAACATACCAATTTTTAGTTTTTTCGTCACGATATGCAGCCATTCTATCTACTTCCAATCGTTGACATCAATCGTTATTTTCAACTTCCTCAACCACTTCAAACAAGGCTTTTGCTTTTTGAAGAATCTCCTTGTACTCACTAAGCGGCACGGAATCAGCAACAATCCCTGCACCTGCTTGAATTATGGCGGTGTCGTCGTTTTCGATCCTCATAGTCCTAAGCGTGATACACATATCCATATTGCCGCAGAAGTCCATATAACCGACAGTTCCGGCGTAGGCATTGCGCTTGACAGGCTCAAGATCATTGATGATCTCCATTGCCCTGAGTTTAGGCGCACCGCTGACGGTTCCTGCAGGAAAAGTTGCCTTCAAAACGTCCATAGGTGTAAAATCGTTTTGCAAGGTGCCGGTGACGCTTGAGACCATATGCATAACGTGAGAAAAATATTCCACAGTCCGATATTTAGGCACCTTGACAGTCCCTGCCTCGCTGATTCTGCCCAGATCATTGCGGGCGAGATCAACCAACATTGAATGTTCTGCACATTCCTTAATATCCGCTTGGAGTTCTGCCGCTAATGCAGCGTCCTCAGCTTCATCTTTCCCGCGACGGCGAGTTCCGGCGATTGGATAGGTATATACCGTCGTTCCTGCAACTTTCACCAGCATTTCAGGTGAGGCAGCGACGAGCTTGACACTGCCAAAGTTGAAGTAAAACATATAAGGCGAGGGATTGACCTGCCTGAGACGACGATAGAAGAGGAAAGCGGGTTTTGTGATCTTCTCACGGAATTGACGACTCGGCACGACTTGGAATATATCACCGGCAAAGATATGCTCCTTCGCCTTGTTGATGGCGTCAATAAAGTCTTGCGGAGCCTCGCCGTACTTTGCGTTGAAGTCAACATTTGCCTTGCGAGGTTTAAGACGCTGCGTATGAGTTTCAGTGAGTTTGAAGGGGGCAGAGAGTTTTGATTTCAGTTCCTGCATTTGATCGACAATATCAGAGTAAAGATCATCAAGATCATCACGTCCGCGAACATCAGCAAGATAAATCAACTGCGCGGTATTTTTGAGGGCGTCATACACAACAAGAATCTTGCAGATCATAAACTGCCCCAAGAGTTCCTCGTCACCAAGATCAACGCCACGCACCCTGTCGAATGTCGCCGCCACTTCAAAGTTGAAGTAACCGACCATACCGCCGTTTGCAAGAGGCAGCAACTCATTAAGCCGTGCAGGTTTATAGGTCGACATATACTTCTTGATAGTCTCCACCGGCTCGCCCTCAATGGACTTCATCAAGTCGCCTTCCTTGATCATCAGCTTATTCTTGAAAACCTGCAGACGGACAAACGGCTCGGCACCTATGAAGGAGTATCTGCCAAAAGCCTGGTGGGTGGTGTCGACTGATTCGAGTATGAATCCCTTATCATTGTCGACGAGTTTGTAGTAAACGGAGACCGGCGTATCCAGATCCATATTGATATTCGTTGATACCGCTATCAAGTTTGACTTTTCAGCAAATTTTTTAAAATCCTCAAGAGTAGGTTTTACAGAAGAGTACATTATATTCACTCCTATTTGAATAGTGGGTACTTGAGTATATTATTGATTATTGAGTTGATTTTCAGGGAACAACTCATTTATTTTTGCATCAATCTGCGCGTAGTTAGGCTCCCATATCCCTTCATCGTCCTCAAGACCGGGCAACATTGTAGTAGTAGGCGGATCGCTGCTCATCTTTCTGAGAACATTTGCAAGGTGAGCGGAGTCAAACAGTTCGGCACTAGTCTCCATTCTATGTTGGAAAAGATCAGCAATGGCGGGAAGTTTTGGAATAGTTTCAAGCTGCAGAACTTTCTCATAGAGTGCCTTGATGAATTTCTGCTGTCTCTGGACTCTGCCGACGTCTCCGAGTTTCTCGCCTTTGAATCTCAAATACTTCTGCGCCTCTTCACCGTCAAGATGTTGGTAGCCTTGCTGAAGATGAATCGACAGACCGGACTGAGGATCATCATAATCCATATCTTCTTCAACGTATATATCCAAGCCGCCAAGCACGTTGACAAGGTCCACAAATGTCCTCATATCAATGATAATGTACTGATGAATGGAGATGTTGAGGAGGTTGGAAACTTGACGCACCACCATATTTGCACCGCCGACACGATACATATTGCCGATGCGACCGGCACCGCCGCCCATGCCGCCGCCGAGATTAACCCAAGTATTGCGCGGGATGGATATAATCCTTGAGCGACCCGTCTCATTGGAGAAACTCAACAGCAGGATAGTATCAGCACTGGGCATTATTTCTTCACCGTCCGCCGCACCTTCATCAATACCAAGTATCAATATATTTGTGTAGCCGTCGAAGCGCGGGTTGGGATTGCCTTGCCTTGCGGTCTTGCGATCGTTGTAACCTTGATACATTGTCTGGAATTCATTTACGAAGTGACTGCCGATATTGTAAGCACTGACGCCGATGAAGAGGACAGCAATGGCAGCCAGCCCGATCAATATAACCATAAAAACGAGGCGAAAGAATTTAGTCCTCCGCCGCTTGTTGAGCAGTTTTCGTTTCTTTGCAATATTGTCCTTAGTCTGATTAGCCATTGTTTTGATTCAGTATACGAATATATACCTTAATACCTCGTTAATAGTATTTCGTTTCGAGTGATAACGGTGTTGGGGTGGATTAGTGAATTTTTTTGTATTACGAAGATTATTGACTCGCTGAGACCCTCAAGCAACATATCATCAAGTCCCGCCGTCTCGGCAAGTTCTCGCAGGTGATCAACACCGGGGTAGTTCCTGTGAGGTTCAATCATATCAGCAAAGTAAATAATCTTGTCAAGTGCCGTCATATTCCTGCCGCCGACTGTGTGCCGCCATATCGCCTGTGAGATTTCGGGATCATCAACGTCGTAGACTTCCTTAATCATCACCGCACCAATGTAGGAATGGAGCAGAAGCGGCATTTTCCTTTCAACCTCACCAATTTTGCCTCAGCAGGAAGTTGGGAATCTTCAAACTCACGAGCGCAGTCGTGCAGGAGGCCGGCAATATAGGCTTTCTCCGTATCAACGCCGAATCTCTTGGCGAGTTTGACGGCGGTATCAGCAACGCCGATAGAATGAGCAAAGCGGCTCGCCTTAAGTCGTCCTTGAAGTTTGCGTCTCATTTCGTCAATCGTCATAGTCATCATAGTAAAGCCGTTCCTTCCTAATGTAAGCCTCAACGGTTTCAGGCACTAAATACCTTATTGAGTGGTCGCGTCGGATTTTGTCGCGAATGTCGGTTGAAGATATTTCGATCTTAGGCGTTTCTACTCGTTGAAGGTGTCCGCGTCCAATATCTCCGAATTGTGCCTCAACCGCCTCAATGTCAATATCAGTGCCTTCACGAGTGGCGGCAATGAAGTAACACTTCTCAATGAGCTGGTGAGCATTGTGCCAAGTGGCAAGTTCCAGTGCGGCGTCGGCACCGAGAATGAAATAGAACTCCGTGCCGCCTTCGTACTCACTCTTGAGGGCGTCGATAGTGTCAACGGCGTATGAAGGTCCCTTGCGAATAATCTCAATGGACGAGACGCGGAACTTGGGATTAAAGCAGGTGGCAAGGACAGTCATGGCAAGCCTGTGCTCCGGTGAAGTGATCTTGCGACCGAGTTTGTGAGGTGGTCTTGCTGAAGGAATGAATAATACCTCATCAAGAGCGAGAGTGTCACGAACTGCCTCGGCCGTCACAAGATGGCCATTGTGAATGGGATCGAAAGTCCCGCCCATTATTCCGACTTTCATTTCAAAATCACCACCAAAATCAACGTCGTCAGCACAACCAACATCAACGCCTTCAAATAATCAAAAGTGTCATGCCTGCCCTTGGGCGTCTTTAAGTAGTTGCGAAGTGTCCTGAGATAGCCGAACAACATCAGCGGATTTGCCCCTCGCCGTAAACCAAATACTTAGTCGTCGTAAGAGCCTCAAGTCCCATAGGTCCGCGTGCGTGCATTTTCTGAGTGCTGATTCCGATCTCGGCACCAAAGCCGAACTCAAAACCGTCAGTAAACCTTGTCGAGGCGTTGACGTAAACCGCCGCCGCGTCCACTTCCGTCAAGAATTTATGAGCATTTTTAATATCCTGCGTGATGATTGTGTCGGAATGTTGTGTATTGTACTTATTGATATGCTCAATCGCCGCCTCAACATCTTCAACAACCTTCACAGAGACAATCAGATCATTGTATTCAGTCGCCCAGTCTTCCTCTGTCGCAGCTTTCATATCAGGGCAGATTTCCAAGCAGCGTTCACAGCCTCTGATTTCAACATCTCTCTTTTCAAGAGCCGGTTTCAACATAGGCAGGAACTTTTGAGCAATGTCTTTGTGAATCAGGATAGTCTCAAGGGCATTGCAGACGGAAGGTCTGGAAGTCTTGCCGTTGATGGCGATATTGAGTGCCATATCAAGATCAGCATAGACGTCCACATATTCGTGGCAGACGCCCGTGCCGGTCTCAATGACGTTGACGCTGCTGTTTTCCGTCACACGCTTGATGAGTCCCGCACCGCCGCGAGGAATGATAATATCAATGATCCCGCGCAGCTTGCACATCATGATAACGGCGTCGCGATCGATAATGTCAATGAATTGAATCGCACCTTCAGGTATACCGGCAGCATAAGCGGCCTTTTGAAGTATGCTGACAATGCACTTGTTTGAGTTGATGGCCTCGCTGCCGCCGCGAAGGACGCAAGCATTGCCGGATTTCAGGCAGAGTGCCGCAGCGTCAACGGTGACATTGGGTCTTGCCTCGTAGATGATACCTATAACGCCAAAGGGTACACGAACGCGGCGGATCTCCAGCCCGTTGGGACGCTTGACATACAGATCGCCGGTGCCGATGGGATCCGGCAAGGCGACAGTCTGCTTGAGACCTTCCGCCATATCTTCAATCCTCTTGTCGTTGAGTGTGAGGCGGTCTATATATGAAGTCTTGACGCCTTTCTCCTTCGCTGCCTTGACATCAACGGCATTAGCCTTGAGTATCTCCTCTTTGTTCTTCACGAGTGCTGCCGCCATATTCAGCAGTGCTTCATTCTTGATGGCGGTTGAAAGATTTGCCAGCGTAATACTCGCCTTCATTGCCGCCCTTGCGCGACTCTCGATAGTTTGTTTGATCTCTGTCATGGTTAAGCCCTCCTCGTCAATATTATTTATTCAATAAGCGGGAAATATAGTCCCTATCTTCTCGCCTTGGAGACATTTCCTCAAGGCATTATTCTCTGAACCTTTGACTATTAATGTTGATACACCCGCCGCTTTTGCAATCTTGGCGGCTTGAATCTTGGTATACATTCCGCCCGTGCCGAGTTTTGTGCCTGCACCTCCGGCAAGTTGATCAACCTCCGGCGTTATCTCTGCAATCTCATCTATCAGCTTGGCATTTGAATCAAGTTTCGGGTTGCCGGTATAGACGCCGTCAATGTCGGTGAGGATTATCAAAACCTCAGCATCTATCATCGCCGCCACCATTGCGGAGAGGTTGTCGTTGTCGCCGATTTTGATTTCATCAGTGGCAACGGCATCATTCTCGTTGATTACAGGTATAACACCCATTTTGAGAATAGCCAGCAGTGAAGTGCGTGAGTTTTCGCGAGCGTGTTCGTCTACAGTATCGTTGCCGGTTAGGAGCAGTTGTGCCATAGTCTTTCCATATTCGGCGAAGAATTTTTCGTAGATGTGCATAAGGACGCCTTGACCGATTGCAGCAAGAGCTTGATTCTCCGGCACAGTCTCAGGCTTGGCAGACAGACCCATTTTACCAATTCCCGCCGCGATTGCACCGCTTGACACGAAGATGATCTCCTTGCCGGCGTTGTGCAGATCAGCAATCTCTCTGATGAGATGTTCTATTCTGTAGAGGTTGAGTTTGCCGGTTTGAGGATAAGCCAGGGTGCTGGTTCCGACTTTTATGACAATGCGATTAGCATTTTTTAATTTTGCTCTTGCCTCATTCAAATTTTTAGCCTCCATATTCCATTCAGATATTTTCATTATATATTCATATTTGATTTTATGCAAG
Source organism: uncultured Selenomonadaceae bacterium (assembly GCA_905233325.1). Lineage (GTDB taxonomy): Bacteria > Bacillota > Negativicutes > Selenomonadales > Selenomonadaceae > Quinella. Next base: position 24,109 of record CAJODU010000014.1, on the reverse strand, counting down.
TAATTTTTTAGATTTTTTTCAGAAATCTTTTTTGAAATAATTTTGCATATTTCTCTAAAGAATAATTCTTGATTGACAATTTAACAATTAAAAAGTAAAATTCGATTAAATAAATAATATATTCTGATTTTGAAGGAGATTTTTAGATTGGAGCAACTGTTAGATAAAATCACATCACCTGATTCAATTCACGGAATGGATTTGCAGGAACTCAGAGAACTGGCGAAGGAGATCCGTGAACTCATACTCTCGACAGTTGCAGAAAACGGCGGACACTTGGCACCGAGTCTCGGTACGGTTGAATTGACTTTGGCACTTTACTCTGTTTTTGATTTTGAGAAGGACAAGCTGGTCTGGGACGTCGGACATCAAGCCTACACTCACAAGATACTCACAGGTCGCCGCGACACCTTTCACACCTTGCGGACTAAAGGCGGTATTGCAGGCTTTCCAAAGAGGAGCGAGTCAAAATATGATGCCTTCGGTGTTGGTCACGCCTCAACCTCAATATCTGCCGCGCTTGGTCTGCTCATTGCCTCAGAATTGGAGCATAGAGACAACAGAGTCATTGCCGTCATTGGCGACGGTGCCTTAACCGGCGGTGAGGCTTTTGAGGGGCTTAATCACGCCGGACAGCTCAAAAAAAATCTGATTGTCATAGTCAATGATAATGAAATGTCCATCGACAAAAATGTCGGTGCGTTGAGTGAATATCTCTCTCAAATTCGTCTTGCTCCTCAATATCGCAAGGCTAAACGCGACTTTGAGGATCTCGTCAAAAAGATACCTATACCAGGGCTGGGTGATAAGGTTCTCAAGGCGGCAAACTCTATCCGCTATGGTCTAAAGTCCGCGATAGTTCAAGGTGCAATGTTTGAAGTCCTGGGCTTTACTTATCTCGGCCCCGTTGACGGTCACGATATTAAGGCAATGCAGGATATATTCAGGCGTGTCAAGGACGAGATGACGGAGCCTGTTATTATTCACGTTAGAACTACCAAGGGCAAGGGCTATAAACCTGCGGAAGAGTCTCCCGAAAAATTCCACGGCGTCGGCAAATTCGACAAATACACCGGCGAACTCATCAAAAAAAACGCTCCGAAGAGCTATACCGATATATTCAGCAAGGCAATAGTTGACTGTGCCAAGGAGGACAAGGAAATAGTTGCAATCACTGCCGCAATGCCTTCCGGCACAGGTCTCAAACTCTTTGCGGCAACATTTCCTGACAGGTTCTTTGATGTCGGAATAGCTGAGGAGCATGCCTTGACGCTTGCGGCAGGATTGGCGGCGGGCGGTTTGAATCCCGTTGTGGCACTGTATTCGACTTTCGCTCAAAGGGCTTACGATCAGATACTCCATGATGTCTGTCTGCAGAATCTTCCCGTGACGCTCTGTCTGGATAGGGCGGGAATTGTCGGCGAGGACGGTGCAACTCACCACGGTGTCTTTGATTTGTCCTATCTCCGCCACATTCCCAACATCAATATTATGGTTCCGAAAGATGAGAACGAGCTGCGGCAGATGATTTTTGCTGCCACTGCCAAAAGGGTGCCGGTTGTGATTCGCTATCCTCGCGGTGCGGGGCTTGGTGTCAAGGTTGTTGACAATCCTGCACATTTGCCCTGGGGTAAGGCGGAAGTGATTGCTAAAGTTGGCGGTGAGGCGGACGTCTCAATCTTTGCCGTCGGCACTATGGTTGAGGTTGCGAAGAAGGCAGCGGACTTTTTGAAAAGCCGCAGAATTTACGCCAACGTTGTCAATGCCCGCTTTGTCAAGCCGCTGGATATTGACACGATCTACGAATTGGCAACTGATTCCAGGTTGATTGTCACCTGTGAGGAAAACGTCCTTGCCGGCGGCTTTGGCAGTGCTGTTGTTGAATGTCTGGCTGATTTAAGTGTCGTCAAGCCGATTTTGCGTTTTGGTATAGGTGATAATTTTGTCGAGCAGGGATCGCGTGTGCAGCTTTTGGAGGAATGTGGTCTCACCGCTGAAAATATCGCTGATACCATAGAGACTGCTTTCCGTAAACTGAGTCAGCATAAGAATAATATTCAATATTTTTTGTAAGTGAGTGATTTTATTGGAAGAAATTTTACAAGAAATTGATGAATTTCCTACAGATGTTTTTTTGGTTGAACCTATTTTAATTTTGATAATAGCTGTTGTCACTTATGATTTTAGACCACGTTATTTTCCATGTAAATTTTGGAAGCCTCTTGTCATTGTATTTATCGTTATATATGTGTATTTATTACACTACATTGAAATGGATATTATTTTATGGAAAGAAGATATTCCTAATTTAGTGCAATCCAATGGAATTTTGATGTATAAAGAGCCTCAAAAAGGACAAAATAGTGGTTTTTATTTAGCTGATGAAAATGGAAATCGAATTTGCTGGCTAAATTTTATGTTGTGTAGTGATGGAATGGATATAGATAATTATCTTAATCAAAATATAACTGTTTGGCGCAAATCAGGAGTTGTTTATCAATTACAAGTTGACGGTAGTATTATTCATTACATTGAACGAAGTAATCAAAAAGTTTGGTTAGGTAATTTATTACATTTTATAAATCAACTATTATTATTTTCTGGAGTATTAATGAGTTATTTTCTTATGCTATATACTTTAAACGGTGATTACAAAAAGAAGGAATAATCTATAGTCTATGTATTTATATGGAGCTTTGGCAATTTTATTAAATTTAGGAACCATATTCTATTTTGTTATTTGTAAAAGGGTTTTTTCACCCATGACCTCAAAAAAATGGATAATAATATTTTGTACTATAGTTTTTGGTTTTCTGTTTTTTGATTTTTTAGGCTCTCGCGGTCTGCATGATCCTTGGTTATATCCAGAAGAATTGTCAAATTTAACAAAACAAGAAGGCAATTTACGATTAACGCACTTTGCAAAGGGTAATTCTTATTACTTAGAGATAGAGGAACGTGTGGCGTACCCATTAAAATTTGTTTATCCCTCTCCTATGACAAGATTTGTAAAATATGAAGATGAATATGTTACTATTTGGAAAAAGGGCAGATATGTATATCAAATGGAAATAGAAGGAGATGTAGTTTTTCCAATTAGTAAAGCGAATGATGAGATATTTCTATTTAACTGTATTGGTGTTATGGGAGATATGATGTGGTTGTGGTGGATTTTATCTGTAATGTTTAGAGCGATGTTATAATGTTTTAGATTTAATAATTTTAAATTCTTCTTCACGAGGTAAATATGGATTTTTATGTAGCGTTGGCAATTTTCTTAAATATTTTTTGTAAGTGAGTGATTTTATTGGAAGGAATTTTACAAGAAATTGGTGAGTTTCCTACATCTGGATTTTTTGTTGAACCTATTTTAATTTTGATAATATCTTTTTTCATTTATGATTTTAGACCACGTTATTTTCCATGTAAATTTTGGAAACCTCTTGCCATTATATTTATAGTTATATATGTGTATTCATTACATTACGGTGAATTGGATATTATTTTGTGGCAGGAAGATATTCCTAATTTAGTGCAATCCAACGGAATTTTGATGTATGAGGAACCTCAAAAGGGACAAGATAGCGGTTTTTATTTAATTGATGAAAATGAAAACAGAATCATCTGGTTAAATTTTATGTTGTGTTATAATGGAATAGATATACATAATTATCTTAATCAAAATATAATTGTTTGGCGCAAATCAGGAGTTGTTTATCAATTACAAGTTGATGATAATATTATTTGTGACATTTGGCGAAGTAATCAAAAAGTTTGGCTGGGGAATTTATTACATTTTGTGAATCAGCTATTGTTATTTTCTATTGAATTATTTGGTTATTTTCTTATTTTATATACTTTAAATGATGATTACAAAAGGAGGGAATAATCTATAGTCTATGTATTTATATGGAGCTTTGGCAATTTTATTAAATTTAGGAACCATATTCTATTTTGTTATTTGTAAAAGGATTTTTTCACCCATGACCTCAAAAAAAAGGATAATAATATTTTGTACTATAGTTTTTGGTTTTCTGTTTTTTGATTTTTTAAGTTATGTTGGTGTACGTGAACCGCAAATATATCAAGAAAAATTGTCAGATTTGAAAAGAGAAGAAGGTCTTTTGCAATTAACTCATTACCTGAGAGCTAATTATTATTACATAGAAATGGAAAATGGAAAAAAGTTACGTTTAAAATTTGTTTCTTTGGCAAAATCAAAATTTTCAAGCTATGAGGGAAAATACGTTACGGTTTGGAGAAAAGGTCGTTATGTATATCAAATGGAAATAGATGGAAAAGTGATATTTTCAATTAATGAGGCAAATGATGAAGTTTTTCATTATAATTATAATAGAGTTATTTTTGATTTATTATGGTTATTGGTAGTTTTAACAGGAATGTGTATGGCAATATATACTAAAAATTTTTGATTAACGGAGGTTAAATTTTCTCATTTTCTTGACAATTAGAAAATTTAGAAGTATTATTCGCGTGGAAGAATTTGAATTTAGATGATAAGAGATGAATTTTATGTATTTTGGGTGGTTTGTGGCGATTTTACTAAATGTAGGGACGATATATTATTTTGTTATTCGTAAAAAGGTTTTTTCACCTATGACCTCAAAAAAATGGACAATAGTATGTTGTACTATATTATTGGGTTTTATATTTTTTATATTTTTAGATGTTTGTGGTATTCGTCGACAATGGCTTCCTCAAGAGAATTTATCAAATTTGAAGAGACAAGAAGGAATTTTAAAATTAACTCATAGTTTAAAAAATAATCATTACTATATAGAAATGGAAAATGGAGAAATATTAAATCTAATATTTGTTTATCCTTATATGCCAGATTTTGAAAAATATGAAAGTGAATATGTTACTATTTGGGAAAAAAGTGGGCGATATGTGTATCAAATGGAAATAAAAGAAAATATAATTTTTCCAATCAGTGAGGCGAATGAAAAAATTTTTATTTTCAATTGTTTTGGTATTATAATAGATTTGATATGGTTATGGGGTATTATATTTATGATGTTTATTTCAATGTTATAATGGTTTTGGAGGATTTTAGTGAAAGTTTATAAAGGAAAAATTATAAGAGTGCAGCCGGACAGCCTCGCTGAGGAGCTTGAACTTAAAGCCGGTGATTCGATAATCGAAGTCAATGGTCAAAAGCTGCGCGATATTATAGATTTGAGTTTTGAGCTTGCAGATGAGGAGATTGAACTTTTAGTTGAGCACCCTGACGGTGAGCGTGAGATTATTGCCTTCGACAAGGACGTTGACGAGGAACTTGGCGTTGAGTTTGAATCTGCGGTATTTGACGGTATTCAACGCTGCAAGAATCATTGCGTATTCTGTTTCGTCGATATGATTGCCCCTGCAATGCGACGGACTCTTTCGATTAAAGATGATGATTACAGAATGTCCTTCCTCTACGGCAACTTCATCACCTTGACTAATCTCAAAGATAACGACTACAAGCGGATTGAGCAATTCCACCTCTCTCCGCTGTTTGTATCTGTGCATACTACTAATCCCGATCTCAGAGTCAAGATGTTGCGGACACCTCTCGCCGCGAGTATCAACGAACACCTTGATAAGCTGGAGGCTGCCGGTGTAGAGTATCACACTCAAGTTGTCCTCTGCGCGGATCTCAACGACGGTGAGGAGCTGGAGAGGACAATCAGCGACCTTGTCAACCGCCGCCCTAATGTCCTGTCACTCGCGATTGTCCCCGTCGGTATCACCAAGCACAGGCGTGACAAGTTCCCATTGAAACAGTTTGACCGTGCCGGTGCCGGTGAAGTCATTGAGCAGGTGAGTCGGTGGCAGGAGAAACTCCGTCTGGAGACCGGCAAGACTTTCATCTATCTGGGTGATGAGTTCTACTTTCTTGCCGGTCGCGATATACCGCCCGAAGAATATTATGATGACTTCCCACAGCTTGACAATGGAATCGGCCTTACTCGCTCATTCATATCTGACTGGCAGACTGAGGAGACTATCAACAGCGAATACAAGGATCCCATTCACCTTGACGTGATTGCCGGAACTTCTATAGCTCCCGTCCTCCGTGCCCTTGCTGATGAGGCAATGAATCAACAAAAAAACCTGACTGTCCGCGTGCTGCCGGTTGTCAATGAGTACTTCGGCAGTACTGTGAATGTGTCAGGTCTTTTGACCGGTGTGGATATTATTAACGCTCTGAAAGCCGTTGACGGAGAGCGTGACGGTGTATTGATTCCCGAATCTGCCCTTCGCAGCGGTGAGGATATTTTTCTTGATGACGTTACTCTCAAAGATATTAGAAAGCAATTCCCAACGTCAAGGATTGAGCCGGTGCAGTCCGGCAGTGAGTTCAAGCGAGCCTTGCTGGACTTCCACTCATATCACAAATCAAGAGCGGAGGAGACAAACTACATGTGGCAGAGCAACGCAGGTTACACGAAGTAGTTATCTGGTTATGCTGAAGGTGATATTCTCGCCGTTGATGTTCCATTCCTTGGCATTGTCGGCGGGTTTGCCATATTCGATAATATCGGCAAGGACAATGTGCTTGATCTCGTCCTCGTTGCGTTTGATGATGTCCTCCAGCTTAGCATTGCCGGAGACGCTGAGGGTGATCCTGTCCATAACCTCAAAGTTGCTGTCACGGCGCATAGTCTGAACTTTGCTGATGATCTCGCGGACAAATCCCTCCTCAATGAGTGCAGGGGTGAGCGTCGTTGACAGTGCAATAGTGACTTCGCCGTACTTTTGGCAGTTGAATCCCTCACTCTGCGTCATGCTAATCTCAACGTCCTCATTTGTCAGCGTCACCTCTTCGCCGGTGCTGAGTGTCAATTTAAACTCACCGCTCTTGTCGAGGGAAGACTTGGCAGCAGCGGCGTCGATAGTATCAAGTGCGGCCTTAACCTCTTTCATAGCCTTGCCGACCTTCTTGCCGAGCACTCTGAAGTTAGGCTTGATGATGTAGCTGATGAACTCGTCCATATTGTCTTTGAACTCAACACGCTTGACATTAAGCTCATCGGCAATGATCTCAACGAAGAAGTCAGGGAGGGTGTCGGGAGCCTTGACAAACATTTCAGCAAGCGGTTGACGATTTTTGAGGTTAGTCTCATTCCTCGCTGCACGACCAAGCACAACGATCTCAAGGACAAGCTCCATATTCTTCTCAAGATCAGCGTCAATCATTGACTCATCAGCAGCAGGATAATCGCAGAGGTGAACTGATTCCGGCGCGGTCTTGTCGATTGAGCAGACGAGGTTGCGGTAAATGCTCTCGGTGATGAACGGAACAAGCGGCGCGGCGATCTTGGCAAGGGTGACAAGTGCGGTGTAGAGCGTCATATAGGCGTTAATCTTATCCTGCTCCATACCCTTAGCCCAGAATCTCGCACGACTTCTGCGAACATACCAGTTGGAGAGTTCCTCAACGAAATCTTGCAGAGCCTTGGCACTCTCGGTGACCTTGTAGTTCGTCAGGCAGTCGTCGACGGTCTTGACGGTGGTGTTGAGACGGGAGAGGCACCATTTATCCATAACGCCGAGCTTGTCGTAGTCAAGGGTATACTTTGTGGCGTCGAAGTTGTCGATATTGGCGTAGAGGACAAAGAAGGCGTAAGTATTCCAGAGCGTTCCCATAAATTTACGCTGACATTCTTCGACGGCACCGGCGTGATAACGATTTGGCAGCCACGGTGCAGAGTTGGAGTAGAAATACCAGCGAATGGCGTCAGCACCGTGTGCGCGGAGCTCGTCCATCGGGTTGACGGCATTGCCCTTTGACTTGCTCATCTTCTGCCCGTCCTTGTCCTGCACATGTCCGAGGACTATGCAATTCTTGAACGGCGACTTGTTGAAGAGCAGCGTGGAGATAGCCATAAGCGAATAGAACCAGCCGCGAGTCTGATCGACCGCCTCACTGATGAAGTCCGCAGGGAATCTCTCCTCAAATATATCTTTATTCTCAAATGGATAGTGCCATTGAGCAAAGGGCATTGCACCGCTGTCAAACCAACAGTCAATGACTTCGGGGACGCGGTGCATTTCTTTGTGACATTTCGGACACTCAATGGTAACATTGTCGACGTAAGGGCGGTGCAACTCAATATCATCAGGGCAATTCTTTGAGAGAGACTTGAGCTCTTCGATTGATCCGATTGAATGAAGGTGACCACATTCACACTGCCAGATATTCAGCGGCGTACCCCAGTAACGATTGCGACTGATTCCCCAATCCTGCACATGCTCCAGCCAGTCACCAAAGCGACCTTTACCAATCGAAGGCGGGATCCAGTTAACAGTATCATTATTCTTGAGGAGATCATCACGGACAGCCGTCATCTTGATGAACCACGACTCACGGGCGTAGTAGATCAGCGGCGTGTCACATCTCCAGCAATGCGGGTAACTGTGCTCAAACTTGGGAGCTTTGAGAAGTTTGCCGCTCTTCTTGAGGTCGTCGAGGATCAGAGGATCGGCGTCTTTAACAAAAGTGCCTTCCCAGTAAGTCTCTTTAGTCATGTTGCCCTTGCCGTCAACGAACTGCACAAATGGTATATCATACTTGCGGCAGACGCGGTTGTCGTCCTCACCGAAAGCAGGGGCAATGTGGACAATTCCGGTGCCGTCCTCAGTGGTGACATAATCATCACAGACAACATAGAAGGCCTTCTTGCCACTCTTTGCGACTATCTCATCAGCGAAGGGGTAGAGCGGATCGTACTCTTTGCCTTCAAGATCCGCACCTTTGAACTTTTCAAGGATTGTACGCTCCCCCTCAATGCCGTCGAAGGCAGAATCGACGAGTGCCTCAGCTAAAATGTAGACGGTATCGGCGACTTTGATTTTGACGTAATCAACCTTAGCATTGACGCAGAGTCCGAGATTTGAAGGCAAAGTCCAAGGTGTAGTAGTCCACGCAAGGAAGTAGGCGTCTTCATCTTTGACTTTGAACTTGACCATTGCGGAGCGTTCCTTAACGTCCTTGTAGCCTTGAGCGACCTCGTGAGAGGAAAGCGGAGTACCACAGCGTGGGCAATAGGGAACAACTTTATGACCTTTGTAGAGAAGACCCTTGTCAAAAATCTGTTTCAACGCCCACCAGCAAGACTCAATATAATCATTTTCGTAGGTGATGTAGGGGTGATCCATATCCGCCCAGAAACCGACAACGCCGCTGAACTCCTCCCACATTCCCTTATACTTCCAAACGGACTCGCGGCACTTCTTGATAAATGGCTCAATGCCATATTCCTCAATCTGTTCCTTGCCGCTGATTCCGATCAACTTTTCGACCTCAATCTCAACCGGCAGACCGTGAGTGTCCCAGCCCGCCTTGCGGAGGACTTTCTTGCCCTTCATTGATTGATAGCGCGGGAAGAGATCCTTGATGACACGCGTCAAGACATGCCCGATATGCGGTTGACCGTTTGCAGTCGGCGGACCGTCGTAAAATGTATAATCAGGGCAACCCTCACGCTGCTCTATAGCCTTGTTGGCAATATCCCGCTCTTTCCAAAAATCTTCAACTTCTTTCTCGCGGCTTGCAAAATTCAAATTAGTATCTACTTTACTATACAATTAATTCACTCCTCTTAACGACTATGGAGATATATTAGTATTATAATGATAAACAAAGAGATTGAAATTGTCAAGTGGCGAGGAAAAAGCATACTTTTGAGTAGCGTTTAAAAAAATTTTATGAATGTGATATAATGTTGAAAAAAGGGGCTATTATAAGGAATAAGCGAATCGCAGGGGGGGGGTATAACTTGACAAATTGTATACTATACAGTAAAATATGATACTGTTTAATTTGTGAGTTATAGAGGCGTTTGTGATGAGTAGGAAAAATCTCAGAAGCAGATTATTTTGGTTATTTATTTTAATTGGTGCCCTTCCTCTTCTCATAGTCCTTGTTGTCACCGGCTTTATCAGAGTTGAACAATTAGAGGAAGACGCCAAAACTGATATGTGGATGAAAACTACTGTTATTGATAATTATGTCACGGATCGTCTGGAAAAAAATTTTCATGTCCTTCATGCTACAGCAGTTAATCCCATCTTGCAGCAATATGTTGCATCTCGTGACAAATTACAAGAGCAGCTTACAATGCAGATAATGAATGATACAAATTGGATTTTCAAAGACGGCAACATGATGGCATTGACAGGCGGCGACGGGCAACAGTTACTGCGTACCGACAATGAACCTTTAGTCAATGTAACCAAGCGAGAACACTTTCGGCAATCAATGAGGGGAAGAGATTATGTATCCAACTTGATTAACAGTATGTCAACGGGTGAAAATATTATCGTTTTGGAAGTTCCAATCAAAGATAATAATTATCAAGTAATCGGAATGTTGCAAAGAAATTTTGTAACTACAGAAATGCAAAATTTTGTAAGTTCCATATCAGATGAAAAAAATTCAATAATTATGGTGGATCGTGACGGAAATATACTAGCTTATACCAACAAAGACTTGTTTGGCAGTACAGATAAAAAGAATTTACCTGTACCTTATCAAATTGTATCTCAAGCGATGTCAGGCGTTTTTGGTGTTGTGCGCAGTGAAGTGAACGGTGTTGATTCACTGATTGGCTACAAGAGAAATTCTCTTACCAACTGGCCTATAATAATCGTTTATCCTTACAAGTACATTTTTGATACAGTGAATATGGAGATAGCAAAGATGGCAGCAGTAGGGATATTTTGCTTATTATTGATCAGCTTTATGGCGTTCCGTTTCTCCCAAAAAACGGCTAAACCTATACAAGAAGTCCTCATCAGTGCGAAAAAAGTGTCTGATGATGTAAAAATGGAAAATTTAAATGTTGCCTCAAATGATGAAGTTGAAGAATTGGCACAAGTCCTCAACGAAATGCGTTTTGAACGTGATACTTATAAACAAGAGACAGAGCGTGACACTCTTACAAATCTATACACTAAGGATACAGTAGAATTTCTCTTCAATAAGAAGGTGAAACAACGCGGAAATATAGAAAAAGCCTTCGATTACATAGTATTTTACTTGATTGAGTTGGATAATTTTAAGGATCTGAATAGAAAACTTGGACATCTCTATGGAGATAGGGTTTTGCTTGAGTTTGCTCAAAGGTTGAAAAAATGTTTCCGTCCGTTGGATTGTGTCGGCAGGTTGGAGGCTAATGAATTTATAGTTATAGCTGATCAAATTTCAGATACAGCAGATATTTTGCGAAAAGCTAAACATATAAATAATGTTGCCCGTTCACTCGTTTTGGACGATAAGCCGGTAGAAATTACCGCAAGTATAGGTATTGCCCTATTTCCTCAAGACGGATATTCTTATAACACAGTTCTTAATTTTGCTCGCGAGGCTCTTTCCAAGGCCAAACTTGAAGGTCGTGACAGATATTACACCAAATTATAAAATGTAGTCAATATATTGCAATATTTAAGAGAGTGATATAATGTTTTCCAAAATACTTGATTTTCTTAATGATTTACGTCCGCGTCAGATTTTTATGTTAGCAGGCGGCGCAACAGTTATTATGTTCTTGTCAGTCTATCTTCTCTTTTCTGCGTTGACAAAAAACGAAACAGAGGAGACTCAAACTGCCGCACAATCGGAAATCGAAATGCAAAATGTTGTAGTGGTAAAATCTGACATTGCTGCAAATTCTATTTTCACGACTGATTTGCTGCAAGTTAAAGAAATGCCCGCTGATTTAGTGCCGGAGGGAGCAATTAGCAGCCTTCATCCTATCGTAGGAAAATATGCAGGGGTTACTATGTATGCCGGAGACATTGTTACAGAGCAAAAAATTTATACAGAAGCTCTTCCCAACGGTTTTGTAGATACCATTCCAAAAGATTGTCGAGCGGTATCCGTTGGAATAGGAAATGTTACGGGCGTTGCAGGATTTGCAAAGGCCGGAGATTATGTAGATGTGATTCTCGTGCAAAGAAATGAACAGACTGCCAACAGCAGATTGATTTTGCAAAATGTTTTATTGTTGAGTATAAACAAGCAAGCGGTTGATACTGCTGCCGATTCATCAGTAAAATCATCAAATGGAAATTCACCCTCAAAGGTTGACAGAAACGGTGATAGTGATTCACCACAAGAGTCGGAAGACCCTAATATAGCTACTTTGGCATTAACGCCCCGGCAGGCAATGGAAATCGTTTCCGCCGCGGCACTGGGTGAAATTTATCTGGCACTGCGTCCGACCAATCCCATTGATACGTCCGTAGAAGAAGTCGACTATACAATGTACGCCATTGAAAAGCCCTCTACCGCTCCCGTCACTTCAACCCCCGCCCCTCCCTCTACTCCGGTTGCAGCAGATGTACCGTCTGTTCCCTTGCCTTCCTTGCCCACCGCGTCAGTGCCACAAGCTCCCCCAACTTTTGAAATCATTCAAGGTGATAAAATTGTAGGTAAAGACGACAGTAAGGGGTGATAAACGTGAAAAAGTTTTTTAAAGCACTATGTTTAGGCTTGGCAATTTATTCTTCAACTATATCTCCTGTTTCGGCAGAAGGAAAATTTTTAAGTTTGGATATTAGTACATCGCATTATATGTCTATGCCTAAGCCCATAAAGCGCGTTGCTATAGGTGATCCCGAAATTGCTAATGTTGTTCAAATACCTGCATCAAATAATGAATTTCTTATTGTCGCCAAAAAAGCCGGAACCACTACCCTTTTTGTCTGGACAGTCAACGGTGAACGTTTTGAATATAATATCGGCGTTTCTCAAGAGGACAAAGGACGGGCTAAACTCATTGAAAAGGCGATAGGTCTTCCTTTTGTCAAAGTAAAAATGGTTGAAGACAAAATTCTGCTCAGTGGTTTTGTTAAAAATCAGTATGAAAGAAATTTTGCCGTTCAGACGGCACAACTTTATATAAATGGTAGCGACAAAACTAATATCAG
>CAJODU010000014.1:0-11106 GCA_905233325.1 uncultured Selenomonadaceae bacterium | reverse complement strand
GGGAATGTTATAGATCTTCTACAAATGTTACAACCTACTCAAATAAGGCTGGAAGCTCAAGTTATTGCAATAAATCCTGAAATAAGGTCTAATCTCGGCTTTCAATACAGCGGGGCCTTATCTTCTGGTTATGATTCTGCTGCAAGTGCTCCCGGTATATTTTTTGGCGGTGAGTTTTACAAAGATAACAATAGTTCAGATGTTTATCGAAATGATTATCGTAATAATATCAGTGTTACGCTCCAAGCCTTAGTTACAAAAAATAAGGCAAAAATTCTGTCTCGTCCCAGCGTTACAACAATGAGTGGAGAAATGGCAACCATTCAAGTCGGTGGTGAAATTCCTTACGTTAGTCGAGATAGTAACGGTTCACGTACAGAATTTAAGAAATACGGAATTATTATGCAGTTTCGTCCTCTCGTCGATGCACAAGATAGGATAGTTTCTGCAATCCATGTTGAGATAAGCAAACCGAACGGCGAAACAGTAGACGGGCAGCCTATTCTGGAAGAGCGTGTAACTGATTCTGTAATTACCGTGTCTCAGGGCAGGACAATGGTTATCGGCGGACTTATGGACTCTTCAGAGAGTAAGGTAGTAACTAAAATACCATTCTTAGGCGATATACCAATAATCGGCGAGTTTTTCAAGTACAGCTCAAAGTCACGCGACAAACAGGAACTTGCTGTACTTATAACGCCTTATTTGGTTGATGAAGATAATTTGTCGGTTACTCGTATGTCGCAAGATATGAAGGATTATTATACGAAGGAGCAGAACGAGGAACAAAAGAGAGAAAATGTTGATGTCAATGCGGTCGTGAGTGAGGAGAATAATTCTGTTGACAAAAACTCTGAAGAAGCTGAAGAATTAGTAAAAGCCTCATCAGAAAATAATTGATTTTCTTTTCTGTGTGAAAGAAGTGATTAATTTATGGAAAGACATAATAGTGTTGTCATTGCTGTTTTCAGTACGTCTGCAGGAATTGGAAAAACTCTCACTGCCATAAATCTCGCGGCAGGTTTTGCGAAAGAGGGCTATCATACTTGTCTGGTAGATCTTGATTTACAATTTGGCGATGTTATGAGCTATTTGCACCTTGCAAGTGAAATTACTCTTTTTGATGCTCAGAAGGCAATTCTGGAAAATCCTGAAGATTTTGAGATTATGGAATATCTGACAGAATATCGCTGTGCAAATGTGGCTTTCTCTGTCCTGCCGCCGCCTCATTACATTGAAGAGGCTTACAAAATTGATGTTGCCGCTATGGAACAAATTATACACCGGCTTGCCGGTTTTAACTTCATCATTTTGGATCTTACTTCGGTATTTAGTGCATTAAATCTTGCCATGCTGGATTTAAGCACAATCATCAATTATATCGGCGTTATAGATTTTCTGCCGGCAATCAAAAATTATAGAATTGGTTATGATATGCTCCTGCGATTCGATTACGAAGAAAGTAAAATTCGTTTAATTGAAAGTCGCGCAGCATCTCAAAATTTTATTCACGTTGAGGACGTGGAAAAACTTCTTGGCGGTAAGTTTTACCATCATCTGCCAAATGATTTTATTTCTGCCGATAAATCCATTCGACTAGGTAAGCCTCTAATGTTTGCTGCACCGACGGAAAATTTAACCAAAAGCTACAAACAGCTTGTAATGCGTTATATGGATCGCGACATCAAGGAATATTCTTCAAATTCTTCAGGCTTAAAAGAAAAATTATTATCTAAATTCATTGCAAAATTTAAAAAATCAGCATAGAGTCAAAATTTTTGAAAGGGAGTGTCAAAGTGAAATATCGCGTAATTCTTATCGAAAATGATGAAAATATGCTCCTTAAACTTTCAAATGTGCTTAAATCATCAAAATCATTCAATCTTGTGGCAACTTATCAAGATGTTAAGGCTGCACTGGGACAGGGCAGTATGTTCCGTCCGGATCTTTTTCTGATAGATCTTGAGCAGTCAGACGCGGTGAAGTCAATTTCAAGATTTACGGTTATTTTTCCGCGAGCAAATATTTTGGGAACTATGACGCATTGGGATGCAGATATAGCAGATCAGGCACTGGCGGAAGGTATACATGGCTGCTTATTAAAACCCTTTTCAGATACAGATATTTTTACCACAATCCAACTTTATAATCAGCGCGGTGAACCTAAACCTTCTCGTGTCATGTCTTTTTTCAGTCCGAAAGGACGCTCCGGCCGTACGACTTTAGCCTCAATTTTAGCTATAGAACTTGCAAAAAAAAGCGGTGAATCTGTTGCACTTATTGATGCAGATTTACAATTTGGAGACTTGCCCATGTTCTTCGACGTAAATCCAAGACATACTATCGTTGAAGCATCGCATGATATAAATTTGCTTACACCGGAAGGTTTACTCCCATACTTTCAGCAGCTCAATGAAAAAGTTTGGTTATTGGGCAGTCCTCTGCGGCCGGAGTATGCAGAACTGGTTGAGATAGAGAGTCTGGAAAAAGTTATTCGTATGGCGGGGCAGTTGTTTCGCTATATTTTGATAGATTTGCCGTCAGGATTTAATCCTGTGTCTGTTGCGATTTGCGAACAGGCAGATACAAATTTTCTGGTGGCTATGATAAATTCCGGTCAAGAGATTGAACATATGAAACGCTCAATGAGGCTTTTTGAAACTTGGGAACAGTATGGAAAGAAAGTCTATACAGTTTTTACGCGGGTATCTCCGTGCAATGAAGAAGGAAAAACAAATTTAGAGCAACTATTTGGCAGATCTATAAGCGAAATTTTGCCTAATGAGTACACTTTGTCTAATATAGCTGCCAGTGGGCGTTTATTGAAGGATTTATCAAATGACAGCCCATTTGTTGAGAGTGTAACTTCCATTGCTCATAACATTATTCAAGAGAAAAGATGATTTTATAGCAGTTTGCATAATGAGTGAATATCATTCAAGGAGGTGAAGGCGTATTCTTCTCCTTAAATAGGAAGCTATGCGCCAACGTTGATGATTTTTCTTGTATCTGCTGTCGTTGCTGTAATGACTTTCTTTTTGATACTTCTTTTTGTGATATATGCACGATACATCAAGCGCAGAGATTTATTTTCACGTTTGGAAAAGTATCATGTACGTTCAAGGCAACTAGAAAATGAGGAAGAGACCCCAAAATCTTTTATGGAACTTATACAGCATTTTTTGGCTCATGCAGCTGCACCTTTTTCAGGTTTTTCCTCAATACAAGAATGGGATATAAAAGTACGTCAGGCAGGAATACCATTACTTGGCGGAGAATTTTTAATAGTTATTTTTCTAAGTGCGATTTTGACGGGTGTAGGCACATGGATGCTGACTTTAGATAAAATTACGGCACTATTAATGGGAATAGCCGTAATATTATTTTTTTGGTTATTTATTTCTTTCAGAATCAGTCAAAGAAAAAGGATATTTATATCACAGCTTGGTGACGCTCTTCAGACAATATCAAACGCCCTGCGCGCAGGATACAGCTTTCCACAGTCAATGGACGCAGTTGCGAAGGAAATGGAGCCGCCTATTAGTGAAGAATTTTTTCAAGTGACACGCGAAGTGGCAATGGGTATGCCCCTTGAGGCTTCGCTTGAATCAATGAATAAACGTATGAGCAGCTCCGATTTTGACTTAGTGGTGACAGCAGTTATTATTCAGCGTGAAGTCGGCGGTAACTTGGCACAGATCCTTGATACTATCAGCGACACCATCGCAGAACGTATCAGACTAAAACGAGAAATGTATACCCTTACCGCTCAAGGCAGATTGTCGGCAAAGGTTATCTTTCTCTTGCCATTTGTTATCGCTTTTATGTTTTATTGTATCCAACCATCTCAAATTATGATACTTTTTGAAAATCCTATTGGCCGCATGGCTTTGGTTATATGTTTGATTTTAGATATAATCGGAATGGTTGTTATTCAACGAATTTTAGATGTCAAAATTTAGAAGGTGAAGTATTATGTCCCTTTTACAGCGTCTGGGTCAAACTAAAGAACAAATTAGTGAAAAATTTTTTGATAAGCCGGCATCGATAGCACAAAAAGAAAATCAACATCAAGCAGAAGCATTTTCCACACATAGAGAAAGACTATCGTCAGAAGAAGAAATTTCTTCATTTCCATTTGAACGCGAACAGGAAATACAAAAAGATAATACTCAACAAGCAGCTTCGTCTTTTGCCGGAAGACGTTCCAACATTGTACAGCGCGATACAATGCAGGAATTGCGAATCATAATTCATCAGAGGCTTGTCGATGAAATGACGCCGGAGGAGCAGCAAATTATCTCTCAAGGAGAGTCTGCTCGCGAGCAAATCAAAAATTTAATTTCTTCTTATTGCGATAGAGAGTTGGAAAATTCCGCTCAACCGCTCTCTCGTGTTGAGCGTCAACAACTCGTTGAAGTTATTTGTGATGAACTTTTGGGTCTCGGCCCTTTGGAAGGTCTGCTCAAAAACGATGAAATAACCGAAATAATGATCAATGGTCCGAAGAATATTTTTGTTGAGAAAAATGGAAAAATTATCTTGTCGAATGTCCATTTTTACAATGAAACTCATCTGATGAATATAATTGAACGTATACTCACACCTTTGGGCAGACACGTTGACGAGGCGTCACCTCTGGTTGATGCACGTCTGTCGGACGGCTCTCGCGTTAATATAATCATTCCTCCGCTGGCTTTAGACGGTGCGTTGGTTACTATCCGTAAATTCTCGAAAAAGGCCTTGTCTATTGATGATCTCGTTCGTTTTGGCACCCTCAGCGAAGATATGGGACTTTTTCTTAAAGCGTGTGTCAGGGCAAGGTTGAATATTCTTGTATCCGGCGGCACGGGTTCCGGCAAAACCACAACATTGAATGTACTTTCCTCATTTATTCCCTCAACTGACAGAATTGTCACCATTGAAGACGCCGCAGAATTAAAATTGCAGCAACGTCACGTTGCGAGACTTGAGACACGTCCTGCCAACCTTGAAGGCAGAGGTGAGATCACAATCCGCGATCTCGTGAGAAATGCCCTGCGTATGCGTCCTGACAGAATTGTTGTCGGTGAGGTGCGTTCCGGTGAGGCTTTGGATATGCTCCAGGCAATGAATACCGGACATGACGGCTCGTTGACAACGGCACATGCTAACAGTCCCCGCGACGTCCTTTCACGTCTTGAAACTATGGTATTAATGGCAGGTATGGAATTGCCAGTCAAGGCAGTAAGAAGTCAAGTGGCCTCTGCCATTAATATAATCTTACAGCAATCACGTATCAGCGACGGCAGCAGGAAAATCACTCATATAACAGAAGTGCAGGGAATGGAAGGCGACATCATCGTTTTACAAGATCTTTTCCGTTATGTGCAAACTGCCATAGATGATCGCGGAAAAGTTATCGGTCATTTCGAGCCGACGGGATTGCAGCCTTATTGTCTTGAAAAATTCCGCATACACGGCGTAAAAATACCGCCCTCAATTTTCAATAATGAGGAAAAATTTGGAAGGAATGGCCGAAGATGATATATTTTCTAATTTTACTCGCAGCTTTAATTTGGTTCTCTTTTATATGTCTTCTTTTATTATCGGGGCAGACTTCCAAAGCTCGCATTAAACAAAAATTTTTACGAATGTTGGAAGAGTCGAAATTATCAAAAGAAGTCCCTGAGGTACAACAATATAATGATATTGGTAAATTTGAAGTCGAAAATATAAAAACTCACCGCAATTTTGCAGAGATTTCTTTTAAAGATAGGATTATTCAGCCTATTTTTCATTGGTTGTCGACTAACTTGAGCAATATGGCTCCTGCAGAATTACACTCGATGTTGGAAATTCTGGTATTTCGTATGGGCAAGCAATACCGTTGGAGTGTAATACAACTTGCTGCCGGCTGGGTACTTTCTGTGGGACTGGGGATTTTTATTGCTTTTATAATCATAAATAATAATTTAGACTTGCTTTATAAACAACAATTTATGATCATTCTTTTGGGTGCCATTATAGGTGCAATATTTCCTTTATTCGTTTTACAATCTATCATTCGCCGCCGCAAGGAAAATATCCGCAAACAAATGCCGGACTTTATGGATCTTATTTGTATAAGTGTTCAAGCCGGATTATCCTTTGACAGTGCGGTATCAAAAATTACAAGCAGAATGAGCGGGGAATTGTCTGAAGAATTTAAACGAATGCAACAAGATATAAGAAACGGAATGACGCGTCAGAGAAGTTTGACGCAAATGGCAAAACGCTGTGATATTGAAGAGATGTATCTATTTACTTCTTCAGTTATACAGGCAGATAAACTCGGCACAAATATGAGTAAGACGCTTAAATCACAATCGGATAATTTACGCGATCGTTATCGTCAGAACAAGAGAGCGGAAGTATTGAAAGCACCTATCAAAATTATTTTCCCGATCGTTTTATTCATATTTCCTTCAATTTTTGTTGTAACGATTTTTCCTTTTTTGCTGCAGGTAATAGATTCATTCAATAAGTAATGGTGGTGTGGGAACACGATGAAACAATTTGAAATATATTCTCAAAAAGGGATAATGCTGATTGTTTTTGCCCTTATGTTACCATTATTAATGTTTCTAGGGTCAATAGTGCTGGATTTAGGCAGGGTTCTTGCCTATAAATCAAAACTTCAAAATGTTGTAGACGCAGCAGCCTTGGCAGGAATGATGCAAGTAGAACATATGGATAGGGTTTATTTGACTTCAGATTTTCCTGAAGGTGCAGTCGAAGAACGTCTCCAAAATGATATTGAATCAGCAACTGATAAAAGTATACAAGGGAACGGTTTAAATGTTCCAAGCGATAAAAAATTATTTAAAAAAGATTCTATCTATTATTATCTTGTAGAAGTTCAAGACTATGTCCCATTGACGTTTGCACGAGCTTTTATGCCGGACAGCTTTATGCCTGATGGGGTTAAAGTTCATGCTTATGCTTGGGCAAAAACGAATGAAAAATACTCTGAAACGGAAATATATTCTCAATTGTATAACATAGGGTGGAATCAGACCGCCAAGCTCATGACAGAGATTCGAGATCATGGCGGTGGTAATGACAGAGCAGAAAAGATGGACAGTAAAGATGGCATAAATTATAGTTATTCAAAAGATGCTGATGGAAACGTGTCGATGTCGCGCACAGAGACAGTCAACACCCGCGAGGTCAAGACTTGGAAATATATGTTTGTTGACTTCCAGCCTGATATTCAAATGGATATCAAAAAAGGCGTATTGATTAATGGTGAATGGAACTTCCCTTTTGAGAATTGGGATGGTCTCTCAGCACTCTCTGAAAGTGATTTTGCGAGATTCAAATATGACAATATTCTAAATCTCGATACCGGCAGTGGACGTGGCTCAATGACAAGAGCTACTCTAATCAATAAATTAATGTCTACTTATGGAATGTCAAAAGACGAGGCAATCCAGATGTTGAGTACACCGATTGAAAATATTGTCTCATTTAAAAATTTGCACAAAGTTCGCGGCAATACAGTTGAGGAATTGACAGCTTGGGAAGAAAAGAATATTAAGAGAACCGATAGGACTGTAGCAGGAGAGAAGGAAGTCGCTGATTATCTTGACAATCAATCGCTTGCACAGCTCGTAGTGCGGAATGTGAAGGGGGAGATTGTCGCCAGTGATCCGCTCCTCGTTCGCATAGAGAGTGAAGATATGACACGTCTTCACAGTTACGGTAATAATAATCTATTTTATGCTTCCTCTGTCAGAACTCTGACGCTTAAGATTGATAGTGACAATACGGCAAGCACCTATCGCCCATTGATAATTTACTACTTCGGACCGCAGGACAGTGACGAAAATGTAAATGCAGGTAGAGTCTCTCAGCCGGTGACGTTGGAACTCAATGCCAACTTCAAAGGTATACTCTTTGCGCCATATAGTCCGATTGTAGTTAAACATAACGGATATAAAATTCAAGGGATTATTATTGGAAAATCTTTCAGAATGGAAAAGAATGGCCAAGATTTGAATCCCAACAGCTCTTTACTTTACAGACAACTAGGTTTTAAGGACAATCAACTGGAATTTGATGATTTTGATTTAACCGATATTCCGATCGAAGCCCAAATACGAAAAAATGCAATTCTTACTTCCGAGCAAGCAAAATATATAAAATTTTAGTTCTAATAACGGAAAAAGCAAAATATGCAGAAAAACGACAGAAAAGAGGTACACAGATTGAAAAAGAGTTTATTAACAGGTATTATAATCAGTCTTTTGATTTTGATTAGTTTAGTATTTACAGGTTGTGGTGAAAGTGTACAAACTTTCAAAAACAATGATAAGACAGTCAAAGTAGGGTTGCTCCATTCTTTGAGCGGGACGATGTCATTCAGTGAGATTCCTGTTCGTGATGCCGAAAAACTCGCTATAGAGGAGATTAACGCCAACGGTGGTATTCTCGGAAAAAAGATTGAAATTGTTGAAGAGGACGGAAGGTCTGATCCCTCAATTTTCGCAACACAAGCTCAAAAGCTGCTGGAAACGGAGGGAGCTACCACAATCTTCGGCTGCTGGACTTCTGCCTCTCGCAAGGCTGTAATACCAATTATGGAGGAGCATAATGCCTTACTTTGGTATCCCGTTCAATATGAAGGCTTTGAAAGTTCTCCCAACGTTGTTTATACCGGCTCAACATTGAATCAACAAGTTGTTCCGGTCATTGACTATCTGTTGCAAAACGGCAGAAAAAGAATGTTTTTGCTCGGTAATGATTATGTCTTTCCACGAACGGCAAATGCAGTCATCAAGGCGCAGTTAGCTGCTCACGGCGGTGAATGTGTCGGCGAAGAATATAAGCCGCTCGGTCATACGGATTATTCTGATGTTATCGCAAAGATAAAGGCACTTCGTCCTGATATAATAATCAACACTCTCAACGGTGACGCCAATATAGGCTTTTTCAGACAGCTCAAATCTACAGGAATTACTGCTCAGGAAATCCCGGTGATGTCCTTTAGCCTTGCTGAAATAGAAATTCAATACATCGGTGCAGAAAATCTTGTCGGACATATGACGGCGTGGAGCTATTACGAAACTTTGGATAATTCTGTAAATCAAAAATTTGTTTCGGTCTACAAAAAAAATTACGGTAATGAAAAAATTACCGATGATCCTATGGAAGCAGCTTATGATGCGGTTTATCTTTGGAAAGAAGCTGTCGAGAAAGCCAATTCTTTTGATACAGAAAAAGTTCGTGAAGCTCTGGCAGGATTGACTCTCAATTCACCTGAAGGTGAAATTAAGATTGACGAAAAAAATCAGCACCTTCATCGCAAACTTCGCATAGGAAGAATCAACAGCACCGGCTTGATTGATACCATTAAAACAATCTCTTCTATTCAGCCGGATCCTTATCTTGAAACTTATGATTGGGCTAAGGGGATAGTTCCTCAAGAATGATAGAAATTATAATTTTAAAAAAAGCCTTGACAAAATGATGTGAATGTGTTATCCTATATAAAGTTTTGAGAGACGTGCAGTCTTGATTAACTGGAGTGGTACTCAAGAGGCTGAAGAGGACGGTTTGCTAAATCGTTAGGGTCGCAAGGCCGCGGAGGTTCAAATCCTCTCCACTCCGCCAGCTAAGAAATAACAACCCCGTGTGAGTCGGGGTTTTAATTTGTCCTAAATAAAAAATTTTTTCAATAAATAGATTAATCATTTCGCGATAATGTCGATATATTCTATAGAAAATATTATTGGTGAGGACGTGATGAAATGATTAACACTTCTGCTTTTCTTAACAGTTCTCTTGATTCTCTCCTGCTGCAGAGTTCGTTGAGTTCGCTTAATTCTCTTAACAAGCTCAACAATATCAAAAATATCAGTAACAGCCTTTCCTATTCTCAGATATTGGAGGCAATGAAGAAAAAGGTTGATGATGATGAAACCCTTGAGGAGTTGTCTGCTCTTGAGAAAAAATACGAAGAAGCTATGGCTCCTATTCAAATGTTTGATTTTTACCACGATATTTACATCAATAACGGATTCTTCGGCAGGGCTACAAAGACGAAACAGAGGAATATGAAGTATAACGCCTGGAATAATATCTTCTCATTGCAGGCAGAGAGAATAAGTGCAGAGACGCAGATTGCCTTAAAATCTGCAATCAATCAAACAGCCCAAAACTTAAAGTGATTCATATATGTTAGAAATATTTTTAGCGATAGCAACAATAATATCACTCGCCATACTCTATAAATTCCTGCCTAACAGGAAAATTTTTATATACTTCTGCTTGTCGCTTTTGATGGTCTTTACAATAGCCGGTCTAATTGCAAGGAGCCAGCAGCCGCAGCAAACTATCAACGAGGCAGAGCGATTGGTACTTCAACAACAGCAGCAGGCTTTTACAAATTGGTATGGTGAATATCAAAAGGATATTGATCAACTTGACAGGCAGTGGCAGCAATATCACAATATCATTGAAAATTTTACTTTAGATGATGATATGGATATTGACACAATGTATGAGCAGTTGGCGGATCTTGAGACAGAGGCACATATTGAGCAGGTGCATATTTACACGCTGAAAGTGCCGCCGGAGACCGGTGAGCAGTGTGGTCAGTTGATTGATTCAATCCTCAAAAAAACTCAACATTATGCTGATGCACAAATACAGACAATCACAATGAGCAAGGCGGTTATTAATACCGAAAGTTTTAATAAGGCCACTCATGAGGAGCAAGTGCATTTATTTCGGGATATAATCATTCGTGACGCCCCCATTGGACTCTTCACGGCTAACGAAATTTCAGCAATTCTAAATTATTTCGCTCTGTCGAAGGATTTCAACGATAAAACCTCTCAAAAAAATAAATCGGAGCATTAAGACAATGAGGACAGCTATATTTTCAGTCACGGAACGCGGTGCCGAACTTGCTGATAAAATCGCAAAATTCCTCGACGGTTGCACGATTTTTGTCAAGGGTAAAAATTTTGAGCGGCTGCACGAAGTCGTTGATGATAATTTCCAAAAGTTTGATGCGTTGATATTTGTAACTGCTGCCGGCATCGCTGTCAGAATGATTGCTCCTCATATTGTCAGCAA
>CAJODU010000013.1 GCA_905233325.1 uncultured Selenomonadaceae bacterium | reverse complement strand
CTGTCAAAAGCAGACACCTATCAGAAACAGTCAGCTTGGCGATAATCTTGCAAAGCCTGATTGGAATCACCACCACGATCATTTTATGGACAGCAATCCAAATGTCCATTGGAAAGAGACTCTTGAACATGCCGAGAAAATCGGTATGGGAACCAGAGAGTATGAACTTATCACAATGAAATAAATAATAATTGCTGTAAAAAACGGCGTTCCGACTAATGGGACGCCTATTTTTATCTTCTGCAATATTTCAAAGAAGAAATATATTGTAATACGAGTCGGAAAATGCTAAACTATAAATAGAAGTTTAGTATTAAGCGGAGGTGAAATTGATGCTTAAAAAAATTATACTTTGTGTGGTGATGATAATGACTGTGTTGGACTGTTCTGCTGAAGAGAAATATTTGACTGTGAATTTGTCTGATTCAGTCAATGGATTCGGCTGGAAATATTTTGATACTCTTGATAAGGACAAAAATATCTTCTACTCACCTTACAGCATTGCTACAGCGTTGACTGTTGTCGCAAACGGTGCGGAAAGTCAAACTCAAAAGGAAATGCTGCAAGCCCTTTCCATCAATTCTCTTGAAGATATAAATGTATCCTATGAAAAATTCAGAAGCCATATTGAAAAGAATTATCAAGGCGAAGGTCGAACTCTTATGGATTCAAATTTGCTGCTCATCAATAAAAAATACACTGCCAATGGAATCAACAGCGGCTATCAAAAAATTGTTGAAGATACCTACAAGTCTACTGTTAGAGAGGCTGACTTTGCCGGCAACCTTGAAGGTGAGAAACAGCAAATAACCAAGTGGGTAGATGAAAAGACCAATCATTTTATGCCGAATTACAAGTCCATAGTGAGTGCTGAAACTATAATGGATATTCTAAATGTCATCTACTTCAAAGGTGATTGGGAAATGCCTTTTAAACCGAGTTATACGCAATCGGAAAAATTCACCAATAATGATAAATCCGTCACCAACGTCGATATGATGTATCAAGGTTTCAAGAATGAGCTTAAATACTACGAAGATACAAAATACAAGGCGATTTTGCTGCCATATAAGAGGCTGAACGGTCGTATTATTGCCGCAATGTATTTGATTCTTCCCGTTAAATCTTCAGAATTGAATATCGCTGAAGAGTGGAGCGAGGAGAGTGCAGAATACCAAAAGACATTTATGGAAAATATAAAAAAAGCCCCGACTTTCTACGGCAAAGTCTATGTCAAGCTGCCGAAATTTGAACTTGATATTGAAAATATGATAGTAAAAAATCTCAAGGCAATGGGTATACAGAGAGCATTTACAAATAGTGCCGAGTTCTTCCAAATGGTCAACAATGTGCCGTTGAAAATCGGCAACGTAAATCACAGAGCAAAGATCAAAGTTGATGAAACCGGCACAGAAGCCGCCGCAGTAACTGAAGTTGTAATGCTTGAGGCAACTGCCGCAGCACCTATGCCGGAAGTTATCAAATACTTCTACGCTGAAAGACCTTTCTTGTTTGTCATTGAAGATTTTGAGTCAGGCGTTAATTTATTCACAGGCGTTGTGAATAAGATGTGAGCAAAGGGGATAGTTATGGAGACAACATTAAAAGTTGGAATGAACAACACCGTCGAGGCACAATCAACGGAAAAGACCACAGCAGTTGAGATGAAGAGTGGCTCTTTGAAAGTTTTGGCGACGCCGGCAATGATGTGCTTAATGGAACAGGCAGCGGCGGAACTCGTCGATCATAACCTGCCTGATGATTTGACTTCAGTCGGAATTGCCGTCAACATTAGTCACAAGGCACCCACTCCTATCGGTCTGACTGTCAGAGCGGAAGCAGTTATCACTAAAATCGACGGACGCAAGATCACATTTGATGTTAAAGCCTTTGATGATATTGATGAGATCGGCAGCGGCACACATGAAAGATTAATAGTCAATAAAGAAAAATTCCAAGCCAAAGCGGATGGAAAATTAAATATATAATATCTGCACCATTTGACAGCATTTTTTAAGATAAAGTTAAATCTTATCATTCAAAACTTCTACTGCCTTGCTGAGCTGTGCATCTTCATCAACATCAACAACCATCTGCTGAGGAATAAACAATCTCGACGGTATCTTGGTTGCCTCAACCTCAATATCAGGCTGAATACCAACGCCGTCAATGCAGCGATTGTTAGGGGTGTAGTATTTGGCAACAGTCAGCTTGAGACCGTCCTCGTGAAACATTGGCATAAGAGTCTGAACTGAGCCCTTGCCGTAAGACTTTTTACCGACAATCGTTGCCGCCTTAGTGTCCTGCAGGGCACCGGCTAAAAGCTCGGAGGCACTGGCACTGTTGCCGTCAAGAAGGACAACTATGGGATATTTAGTCTGCTCAAGGTTAGATGTGTAAACCTCTTTCGTGCCGTCACGCTGAATGACGGAGACAATGGGCCCCTTCGGCACGATCTCCTGAGCAATCTCAACGCAGCTTGTTATAACGCCGCCGGGATTTTCTCTGAGATCAAGGACAAAACCTTTCATATTCTGAGATTCAAGATTGCTCATTGCCGTCTTAAACTCCTCGCCGGTCTTTTCGCTGAACGAGGAGATTTTTATATATCCGATTTTATCATCAATCATTTTATCTGCAACCGTCTTGACGTTGATGATGTCGCGGGTGAGGGTGTAAACTTTATCCTCTTCACCTTCGCGATGAATCAGTAAATCAACAGAGGTGCCGGTTTCGCCGCGAATTTTAAGTGCGACTTCGTCCGGTGCAATCTCATTGACGGGCGTGCCGTTGACTGCAATGATTGTGTCACCGGTCTTGAGACCGACTTGCTCACCGGGTGAATTGGGTATAACCGACATGACATAGACTACGCCGTTTTTGAAACCCATATAGACGCCGATGCCGCCGAAAGTGCCGCTGGTGTCAGATTTAATCTGACTGTAAAGCTGTCGATTCAAATAGATAGAATGAGGATCACCGAGAGAATGTACCATACCGCCGATTGCGCCGTCAATCATCTTGGTGTAGTCAACATTATCGACGTAGTTGTCCTCAATGAAGTGCATGGCACAGAACAGCCTCACAAGGTTGGCAGCACGCCCGACATTCAATTCCAAAAGGAAACAAATGCCGGCAATGGTAATGATTGAGGATATAAAGGCCGTCAACACTATGCTGACAAATAATTTTTTCTTACTCATATTACCACTCCAAATTATATTCGGAATTACAAATAATTATAAGGGCTTACAGGCTCGCCGTTTAATCTGACTTCAAAGTGACAGTGCGGTCCGGTTGAGTTGCCTGTAGAACCGCAGAAAGCAATAACCTGCCCTTGCGAGACCTGTTGCCCGACACTGACATTTAACGATTGGTTGTGACCATAGAGAGTGACGATTCCGCCGCCGTGATCAATCATAACGGTGTTACCGTATCCGCCTATCCAGCCGGCGTGTGAAACTACTCCCGCTTTAGCTGCGTGAATTTCCATACCATAGTCCCCGCCGATATCCAGTCCGCTGTGGAACCTCTGACTGCCAAATATAGGGTGAGTTCTCCAGCCGAAAGGTGAGGTAATGGAGCCTGAGATCGGCCAGATCATTCCACCGGAGCTTGAAGGTGCTGCGTTATAACTTCCTGAATAGCTTGAGCCTGAAGGACTTGAGGGACTTGGTGGTGGCGGTTTATATTTACTCTGCTGGATCAGCTTGGCAATTTGCTCCGAGGCTGCCATCATCTCATCATACTGCCTGTCATAAACTGCCTTGTCATTTTGCATTTTGTCAATCAGTTCCTGCTTTCTCGCGACTTTGGCAAGTTTGATTTCTTTAGCTGCCTCAGCCTTTGCCGCAAGTTCCTCCTGGACGAGTTGATCTGCCTCAAGCTGCTTGCGGACTGCCTTTATCTCACCCTGCTGCTTGAGGATAGCTTGAACAAGGCTATAATCCTGCTTGATCACACGTTTGAGGAGATCCATTCGCGTAAAGAAATCATTTAAATCCTTAGATCCGAAAAGGACATCAAGATAGCTGATCTGCCCGTTGATATAAATATCACGAACGCGCAACATTAATATACCATGCTTTTGATTGTAATCTTTCTCAACCGCTTGAAGTTTTATCTCATTCTCCTCAATGCGAGCAAGAGTTTCGTCAAGGGCAGCCTGTTTCTCTTCATAGTCTGCAACGGCGGCATCAGCCTCTTCATCAAGGCGGCGTTTCTGCTCCGAGACTGATTCAATCTGCTCCCAGAGTTCATCGGACTTTTGTTTTGCCTTCTCCGCCTTGGCATCAACAGTTGCCTTCTTGTTTTCAAGTTCTTCGGTTTCGTCAGCCTCAGTCACAAGCGGTGCAACAAATATATTCAAAGCTATCAATGCAACAATAAATTTTTTCAAATTCAAACCTCTAAAGAATTTTTGTTATAATTATGCAACATTGTTTAAAAAAAGTCAATAATAGTGTTGAGAATATGTATTCGGGCAGGATTTTTTTTATTTTTGAAGAATTATATAATATATTTAGTAACTTTTGAGGTGAAGAGATGGCAGAATTACTTAAAGCTGAAAATGTTTCTGAAGTCTTCGGTGGACTGAAGGCTGTTGACGATTTCAATATATATATCAACAAGGGCGAACTTATTGGTCTTATCGGACCGAACGGTGCAGGGAAGACGACGGCTTTCAACCTCATAACCGGCGTCTATCGTCCAACGACCGGCGAGATAACTTTCGACGGGCAAAGTATAGTTGGACTCAAGCCCTATCAGATAACGCAACGCGGTATTACAAGAACCTTTCAAAATATTAGATTGTTTTCAGAATTGAGCGTCCTCGATAATGTGAAGATTGCCTATCATTGCCACGTTAAGTACGGATTGCTTGAGTCGGTGCTGAGAATGGGGCGTTACTTTTCGGAAGAGGCAGAGATCGAAGAGGAGAGTTTAAAGCTGCTGAAGATTTTCAAACTTGACGAGCATGCTTATGAGGTCGCGAAGAATCTGCCCTACGGTGCACAGCGTCGTCTGGAGATTGCAAGGGCACTCGCCGCTAAACCGAAACTATTGCTCCTCGACGAGCCGGCAGCAGGAATGAACCCTCAAGAGACCCACGAACTTATGGAAATGATTCAATGGATCCGCAAGCAATTCGGCTTGACGGTCTTGCTCATTGAGCACGATATGAGCCTGGTGATGGGTATTTGTGAGAGGATTTACGTCCTTGAGTATGGAATCATCATTGCCAGCGGCACACCCGAAGAGATACAAAACGATCCTGAAGTCATCAGAGCCTATCTTGGTGCCGAGACAATCAACTAAATCAACGAAATTAACGAAATTAACGAAATTAACGA
Organism: uncultured Selenomonadaceae bacterium; assembly: GCA_905233325.1. Classification (GTDB taxonomy): domain Bacteria; phylum Bacillota; class Negativicutes; order Selenomonadales; family Selenomonadaceae; genus Quinella. The sequence continues at coordinate 20,817 of CAJODU010000013.1, read as the reverse complement.
AATTAACAAAAAAACCGCCGACCTTTCTCAATGAGTGCCGACGGCTTCTTTAGTTTCATAATCTCGTTTTAAGATTGCAGTGTCGTCTCAAGTCTTTGTACCAAGTCCTCTGGCACAAAGGGCTTTTTGATATACCCTATCGCTCCCATCTTGCCCGCCTGCAGGACTGTATGCTTATCAGAAGAGGCAGTTAGGAAGATCACAGGAATCTTGCTCCAATAATCATGTTTCTGAATGAGTTCCATTACCTTTATCCCGTCCATACCGGGCATTTGAATATCAAGCAGGATTAAATCAATCTTATCACCGCTTTGAAGAACTCGCAAACACTGCAAGCCTGAATTTGCTTTAATGACATTATATTCAGGAATGTGAGAGAGGACAAATTCCGCCATCTTCAACATCATATCATCATCATCAACAATCAAAATATTATACATCAATCTCACCTTTCAGTCTTGAGACAATTAATCTGCAGACATTGTAGCACAGAATTTGATATTTGTACAGACTGTGGGAATTTTTGATTTTTTTGATTTAAGTCAGTGAAGTCTGCTTGGCGAAGTAGTTCAGCAAGATAAATCCCGCCGCATAGGAAGGAGCATTAACGCCGTCAACAATAACCTTGTTGGCGTCCGGCTGGGAGGTGAGAGCTTTGAGGAGCCTGTCCGGCACAGCAGCTAAAGCCTCCATATCCATACTGCGTTCATCACTGATACCGTGAGTCATCTCCGCCGTTCCTTCCTTCAACCAAGCCGGCAGATCATTGAAGTGATCAATATTCGCCGCCATAACGGCGTGGGTGAACTCGTGAGCAAGCGTCCTGTCAAGGTAACCTGCGCGGATATATCCCTGCTTGTAGTCACTGGCACCGTCGACGTTGTCCGTGCGAAGATCGTTGTAATACTTCATATTGATTCTAAGCGTAAGTGCGACAGCTCTGCCGGTTGTGACATTATAGGTGCTGCTGACGAGTGCAAGAGCTGAGGAGTTATCGCTGACAAATTCCACCTTCATCTCACGAACGCTGGCATTGGGATTGTCAAAACGATAGTCGTTGCCGTAACTCTGCTCAACCAAATCAAGAGCCTTTCTCGCCCACCAAGTGTACAGACCGTTGATGATATTCTGCTGAGTAGTATTCTGAGCGGGCGGGACATTGATAGTCAAGCCGTTGACGCTGAATTTGTTGCCGGTGAAGGTTTGAAGTGCTCCCTCCTCACTGACAACACTCTCCGCCGTCTTGACAGCAGAAGTCCCTGCGTCCCAGCCGGTAATCGCACCGGTGTCGGCATTGTCAAGGATAATATTGCAATAGTCGCGGAGGAAGGTGTCGGCGTTGTTGACTTTCCTGCAGTCCTTAACCATTCGGAGAATAACATCTTCAGTGCTGAGGAACTTTGAGGAGGCTTGAATCGCTTGATCGACGGCGGCTACACCTTTGAGGCTTGTCTTGTCAAGGGCAGACATAAACCGTTTGATAACATCTTGAGGACTGTTTCCCGCAGCATTGGCACCTATAACCATCATCTTGCCGTTGACGTTGATAGTATGCGCCCTCGCGTTCTTGATTCTGATCCTCCCATTGCCGACGACGGTCACTATCACATCGTCACCGTCAACGAAAACCTCATCGACAGGCCAGTCAGTTTTCAGCATATCCTCGCCGCCGTAGCCGACAATAATCAAGAAACTGTTGGGAATGTTGTAGTGGAAGGTGTTGGCCTCCTTGGAGCCGCGGACAGTGTAGTTATAGGCACCGTTGGTGAGAGTTACTGAGGCACTCGCGCCGTTGTAGTATTCAAGTTTGTAGTCACTGCTCTCGGAGGTGTCAAGCATTAGCTTGGTGTCTGCACATATCCTGACAATATCCTCGCCCTGCCCGAACTTTATTGTGGCGGTATCCTTCGACCAGATGTCAATGGTGTCATTGCCCGTGCCGGTGTAAATGTAGGTGTTAATGGCATTGGGGTTATTGATGATTGAGTCATTGCCGCCACCGCATAGGACGGTATTGCCGATTGCGAGGTCTGAATTGACTATGAGGTTGTTGCCGTCGCCCGCGTTGATGAGGGAGTTGACGCCGTTGTAGTTGCTGATGGTGTCGTTGCCGCTGCCTGCACTGATGGTGACATATTGAGGTGAGGGAACATTGGGAGCACCGAGTTGAAATTCATCATTACCGTCGCTGCCCGATACTAAAGTATTGCTGTCTGCAATAACTATGACTGCCATATATATCAGCCTTCCTGTATTTAATTTTGCATTATTTTGAAGTTATTTGTTGTAATCAACTTATATAATCTACTTCTTTGCAAAGACAGAAAAATCCTGCCGATTCAGCAAGTAATAATTTCCACTAAAAAAGCTCCTCCTCAATCTCAACGACTGAAGAGGAGTTTTTTATTTACTGTTTACTGTCTGATATTTTTAATTTATTTGAAATAACGATCAAGCAGTCCTTTAAAGCCTTTGCCGTGACGAGCTTCGTCTTTTGCCATTTCGTGGACAGTATCGTGAATGGCATCAAGGTTGAGTTGCTTTGCAAGGACAGCAAGATCTTTTTTGCCTTGGCATGCACCGTGCTCAGCAGCAACGCGAGCCTCAAGATTCTCCTTAGTTGAAGCGGAGAGAACTTCACCGAGCAACTCTGCAAACTTGGCGGCGTGTTCTGCCTCTTCAAGTGCATAGCGGCGGAAAGCCTCACCAATCTCAGGATAGCCCTCACGATGTGCCGCACGGCTCATTGCAAGATACATACCGACTTCAGTACATTCGCCGTTAAAGTTAGCACGCAGACCTTCGATGATTCTCTCATCAACACCCTTGGCAACGCCGACAACATGTTCATCAGCAAAGACGAGATCACCGCTCTGCTCCTTGAACTTTTCAGCTTTAGCCTTACAAATCGGACACTCATCAGGTGGAGTATCTCCCTCATGGACGTAGCCGCAGACGGTGCAGATCCATTTTTTCATAACAGAAAACCTCCTAAAAATATATTTGATATACGCTTGCATTATTATAGCACAAAAATTTATTATGTGCTATATGTATTCAGTATTCTGTTGAAAAAATTTTTCTTTATTTTTTTCTAAATTTATAGTAGAATGAAAGAGCTATAATTTTTTGAAAGAAGGTATTTATTTGAATATGGATATGGCGGCGGCAATGGCAACTTGGGGTCCTATTGCCGTTATGCTGCTGATATTTTACTTCTTGCTTTATCGTCCGCAGAAGAGAGCTCAACAAGAACGTGAAGAAATGCTCAACAGCCTGAAGAAGGGGACAAAAGTAATAACAATCGGCGGTATCTATGGAATTATTTCACAACTCAATGAAAAAGTAGTAAAGCTGCAAATTGCCGAAAAAGTTGAAATAGAAGTCGCACGCGGCTCAATAGGGTCTATCGTTAAAGATGAGGATTTGAAAGAAGTAAACTCTTGAATAGTTGAATTAATATTCAAGATTGTCTCTCTCGAAATATGAGACAAAATTCAATCAAATAAGGGGTGTGAAGGTATGCTTTATGCAATGATTGATGTTGGCTCCAATACTATTAGAATGGCGATTTATGAGATTGATGGCGATCGTGTTGAAATGGTGATGAAGAGGAAACACACGGTCGGTCTTGCCTCATATGTCAAAGATGGCTATATGCGCCACGAAGGTATTGAAAAAGTCATCGAGATCATCAACGGTTATAACGAATTTCTTGGAGATTTTGGAATTGACCGCGTGACAGCCTTCACAACAGCGGCCTTGCGAAATGCCTACAATGGTCGTCAGGCGGTAGAGGAGATTGAATACCGAACAGGCAGAAAGATTCACGTTATGACCGGCGACGAAGAGGCAACCTTTGATTTCATTGGAGCAACACACAATCTGATTGATGAAGACGGTCTGCTCATTGACATTGGCGGCGGCAGCACGGAGATTGTCTACTTTGAGAATCGCTTGATAAAAGTTAAAGTCAGCCTCCCCATTGGCTCTTTAGGTTTTCACACTCGCTATACAGGTATACATATACTCCCTTCGGCGTCCGAATGTGACGAGATGAGGGCGGAGGCGGAGGCCACAATCAGTGCTGTCAAAGAGTTTCAAGCGGTCACTCATGCACAAATTTGCGGTATCGGCGGCACTTTCAAAGGAGCAATGGCACTTTATAACTCTATGTATGGTCTGCCCAAGCGAAATATGAGGATAGAAGTCAAGCGCATTTCCGATATACTTTGGAGATTCCAGCGGGATCATGAACTCTCTCAACAGGATAAGATTTTACTGATGAGGACTGTGCCGGAGAGAATGCACACTTTCCTGCCGGGGTTGATTATTGCAGATGTACTTGCCAAAAGATTCGCCAGTCAGAATATTATTTTCAGTGATTCCGGCGTTCGTGAAGGATATATTTATGATAGGATTCTCGAAAAAGAAGATTTTTAAAATTTTTTACACTCTAAAAAAATTCCTTAATCTATTCCGGTGGAACCAAAGCCGCCGCGTCGAATTGCGCCGACACCAGCCTCATCGCCCTCAACCGTCAAGTACTTTTGAAAGACACCCTGCGCCACTCTCATACCTTTGGTTATGCTGAAATCCTCACTGCCGAGATTGAGCAACGGCATCATAATATGACCGTTGTAGTCGGCGTCAATGACACCTGCACCGTTAGCTAGTATGATCCCGTGCCTCAGTGCCAAACTGGATCGAATGTATATCATCAAAACTTCATCAGGAAGCATAAAGGCTTTGAGTCCCGTGGTTACAAGAATAATTTTCTGACGGACAAGTACAAAGTCCTCCGCTGATTCTAAATCATAGCCGGCACTTTGTCCTGTTTTTCGCATGGGAAGATTTATTCCCTTATCCTTGTAATCTTCGAGTATCTCAAAGCCTCTGCTTTTTCTAGCAACGTTTGCCATTAATTATGCTTCTGCAGTTTCAGCCGCTGTCTCTGCATCTGTTTCTGATTCATCTTCTTGAACTTTGGTGAACGGCTTGGTTGGAGTGATCGTTGAAATAGCATGCTTGTAGATCAACTGCTGCTTGCCCATAGCATCAATAATAACAGTGAAATTGTCAAAGCCCTTCACTATACCCTTAATCTGAAACCCATTGACGAGGTGTACTACTGTAGGAATACCTTCCTTGCGTGCTTGATTCAAAAAGAAATCCTGCAAATTATTTGTTTTTGCCATCATAATAATTAGCTGTCTACCCTGAATTGAAAAAAATCGGACAGCTTTCTCCTTTCTCTTTAGTCTAACCGCTATTTTACATTCTTCAAGTAAAATTGTCAACCCTATTCTTGCAATCACTAAAATCAATGATAATGGGGGAATATCTTTAATTTTGTGATTCATTAATAAAAAGTTTTGACTTATGGCTATTTCTCTGGTAAAATGAGAATACATAATTTATTGGAGCGTGATAATACTTGTTTGGTTTTTTGAAACGATTTTTGGGTGACAATAACGAAAAAGAAATAAAGCGATATTTAAAGGTTGTAGATAAAATCAATGGGCTTGAGTCCTCCATGCAGGGCTTGACTGATGCTAAACTTGCAGGTTACACTGATAAATTTAAGGAACGCTTGGAGAACGGTGAGACCTTGGACGATATTCTCCCTGAGGCTTTTGCCGTCACTCGTGAGGCGTCTCGCAGGGTGTTGGGTATGCGTCACTTTGATGTTCAGTTAATTGGCGGAATGTGTCTGCATGAAGGCAGGATTGCTGAAATGAAGACCGGCGAAGGCAAGACGCTGGTTGCAACTCTGCCGGTTTATCTCAACGCCCTCCAGGGCAAAGGCGTCCACATGGTTACCGTCAACGATTACCTTGCCCGCCGTGACTCCGAATGGATGGGTCAGCTCTATAATTTTTTGGGCTTGTCGGTTGGTTTGATTATTCATGATTTAGACTTCCCTGAGAGAAAATTCGCCTACAGCCGTGATGTGACTTTCGGCACTAACAATGAATTTGGTTTTGATTATCTGCGTGACAATATGGTCATTCATGAAGATCAAATGGTGCAGCGTCCTCTTCATTACGCTATTGTCGACGAGGTTGACTCAATTCTCATTGACGAGGCAAGAACGCCGCTGATAATCTCCGGTCCCGGTGCCAAGTCCACCGAAATGTACGCCGTTATGGCAAGAGCCGTTGCCAACCTCAAGGAAGGCGTTGATTATACTGTCGACGAGAAACAGAAAACCGTCGCTCCGAAAGATGAAAGTATCACCAAAGTTGAAAAGTTCCTCAATATACAAAATCTCTACGCGCCGGAGAATATAGAATTGTCTCACTGTTTCAATGCTGCCCTCCGTGCTAAGGCTATCATGAAACGCGATATTGATTACGTCGTCCGTGATGATGAGATCATTATCGTTGATGAGTTCACCGGTCGCTTGATGAATGGCCGACGCTATTCTGACGGTCTCCACCAAGCCATTGAGGCAAAAGAGGGCGTCAGAATCCAGCGTGAATCCCAAACGCTCGCTACTATCACATTCCAGAACTACTTCAGAATGTACGACAAACTTGCCGGAATGACAGGCACTGCAAAGACAGAGGAAGACGAGTTCATCAAAATCTACAATCTGCCTGTTATCGTTGTGCCGACAAATAAAACTGTCCAGCGTGTCGATCACCCCGACGTTATTTACAAAAACAAACGTGCCAAGTATAAAGCCGTCGCACAGACTGTCGAAGAAATTCATGCAAAAGGTCAGCCTATCCTGATCGGCACCACATCAATCACTCAATCGGAGGAACTCAGCACAATCCTCAAGAAACGCGGTATCCCTCACAATGTCCTCAATGCAAAGTTCCACGAGAAAGAGGCAGAGATTGTCGCAGATGCCGGTCAGCGTGATGCCGTCACAATAGCCACTAATATGGCAGGTCGCGGCACTGATATTAAACTCGGAGACGGTGTGCCGGAGCTTGGCGGTCTTTTCATCATAGGTACAGAGCGTCATGAATCCAGACGTATTGACAATCAGCTTCGCGGGCGTTCAGGCCGTCAAGGCGACCCTGGTGAGTCGAGGTTTTACCTGTCACTTGAAGATGATTTAATGCGCCTCTTCGCCTCAGACAATATTGCCAAGATTATGGACAAGCTGGGCATGGAAGAGGACGAGCCTATTGAACACTCACTTATCACCAAGTCCATTGAGCATGCTCAAAAGAAAGTTGAGGCACGCAACTTCGACATCAGAAAGCACGTCCTTGAATATGATGATGTTATGAATCAGCAACGTGAGATTATGTACGGCGAGCGCAAGAAGATACTCAAGGGTGAAAATCTCCGCGAGAATATAATCGGAATGGTCAATCACATCATCAAGCAAGAGATGAATCAGTATGCTAATGAAAAACTCTATCCCGAAGAGTGGCAGCTTGATGAACTCGTCAAGGACGCCGAAAAAATCTATGCTCCTGTTGGCCGTCTGAAAGTTGAAGAGTTGTCTAATCTCAGTCGTGATGAACTCAAAGAAGAGTTGGAAGGTGTTGCTGAAGAGGCTTACAAGTCTCGTGAGGAGATGTTTGGTGCACCGACAATGCGCGAACTTGAAAAGGTTATAATGTTGCGTGTCGTGGATAACAAGTGGATGGAACATCTCGACCATATGGACATGCTGCGTGAAGGCATCAATCTCAGAGCATACGGACAGCGTAATCCTTTGACTGAATACAAGATTGAGGCCTTGGCGATGTTTGAAGAGATGGAGGCTGCCATTCAAGATGAGATAGCCTCATTGATGTATCATGTTGCCATTGTCCAAAAGGAAGAGGAACAGTTGCAAGATCGTCTGCAGAATGCACAGGCCTCACACGGCAATGAAGTCTCTTCAGCAGAGGCCAGGAAGTCACCGCCGAAGAATCCTGACGGTTCCAAAGTCGGCAGGAATGATCCCTGTCCCTGCGGTAGTGGAAAGAAGTACAAAAACTGCTGCGGTCGCAAGAAATGATGGATTAATATGAGACAAACAGATGAAGAGTTCATACTCGAAAAAATAAAGCAATTAAGATTGATTGACGACTCTATGTTCAATGTGGCACTAAATAACAATATTGAATGTGTTGAGCTCATATTGCAAATCATTTTAAATGATGATGAACTGAAGGTTGAAAAAGTTACTACTCAATATACTATCCCTAATGTTCTCAGTCACGGCGTTCGTTTTGATGTAATGGCGACGGCAAACGGCAAAGTCTATGATATAGAAATTCAACGCGATGACAATGGTGCAGTTCCTCGCAGAGCAAGATACAACAGTTCAATGTTAGATGTCAACAGTCTGCGTGCCGGCAAACAATACAGTGAACTACCTGAAACTTATGTTATTTTCATAACCGAAAACGACTTCTTGAAAAGGAATAAGCCGATTTATCATATAAGGCGAAAGATAGAAGAAATTGACGAAAACTTTAATGACGGCACTCATATAATTTATGTCAATGGTGCTAGTCGTGATGACACAGCTCTTGGACGTTTAATGCAGGATTTCTTTTGTATTTCACCGGATAAGATCAACTATAAAATTCTTGCTGACAGAATGTCATATCTCAAAGAATCAAAGGAGGGTGTTAGTATCATGACTTCGATTGAAAGAGAAATCTATGAAAAAGGTATTGAACGCGGTATTGAACGCGGCATGGAACGCGGTCGTTTAGATTCACTGAATGATATTGCAGTTAAAATGCTAAAAGATAACGTACCGTTTGAGACTATATCCAGGTACTCTGAATTGTCAATGGAACAAGTTACAAAGATTGCAAAAGAGCAAGGATTAATTCAGTAGATTGTGGAAAGAGTGAAATAATGGAATCAGATCAAGAAGTCATGGAAAAAATCAAAAGTCAGCAGATATTCAACATGGCTAATATCTCAAATATGAAGGTTCCGCTTGCCTTCAGACCCAATACTTCCGACAAGTGGCTGCTCAACAAGATATTCAATGTGCAGGAATATAACTTCAAAATAGAAAACTTCAATCCTCAACTGATTTTGGACTGTGGTGCCAACGTCGGTTACAGTGTTGCCTATTTCGCCAATAAATACCCGCAGGCTAAAATCATTGCCGTTGAGCCGGAGCCGTTGAACTTCAAAATGTTGACTTATAACACTCATTTCTTCGACAATGTCACCTGCCTCAATTCGGCGATCTGGTATAATGAGGGTTATATAAAAATATTGCCGGATGTACCCGGTAATACTCTTGCCTTCATGACGGAGGACACCACCGCCGATGATCCCGAAGCCCTCAAAACCACAACCATTGCTAAACTTCTTGCTGATTCCGGCTTTGATGAAATAGATCTCCTTAAAATTGATATTGAGGGTGCCGAACGAGAGGTCTTTGATGATATTGCCAAGCCTGATGAGTGGCTGCCAAAGGTCAAGGTTATGGTTATTGAACTTCATGACAGAATGAAGATCGGTTGCTCCAATGCCTTCTTTAAGGCTGTATCAAGGCACAATTTTTACATGGACATCAGCGGTGAGAATTTGCTCTTTATTAAGATAGAATTGATTAAATCCGTCGATTGGAATGGGAATGTTACTTTTAGATAAGATAGATTAATATATTTAGGAAGTGATGATATGCTTGAAGATTTGAAAATAGAACTCAACGCCCTGCGCGACAAGCTCAACGAAATGGGGAATTCACTTTGACGTTGCCAACAAGCAGGACAAAATAGCAGAACTTGAGTACAAGATGGGTGCTCCTACTTTTTGGGACGATCCCGACGCAGCACAGAAAATTACTCAAGAACTCAACGATCTCAAGAGCGGCGTGGAGGCTTATAAGTCTCTTGTCAGTAAACACGAGGACGCCCAAACTCTTTACGATCTTGCCATTGACGAGGGCGATCAATCTCTTGAGGCAGATATCAAAACCGAAATCAGCAATATCAAAGACGGGATTGAGGCACTTCAGCTTGAGATCCTCCTCAGCGAACCATACGACGCCAACAATGCCATATTAACCCTTCATGCAGGTGCCGGCGGGACTGAAGCGCAGGATTGGACTCAAATGCTCCTCAGAATGTATACTCGCTGGTCCGAGCGTCACGGCTTTAATGTTGAGACTGCCGATATTCTCCCAGGTGACGAGGCGGGTGTCAAGTCTGTTTCGCTCTTTATCAAAGGCCACAACGCTTACGGATTCCTCAAGAGTGAGAAGGGCGTTCACCGTCTTGTCAGAATATCGCCCTTTGACAGCAATGCAAGGCGTCATACTTCCTTCTGTGCCTGTGATGTTATGCCGGAGATTGACGACGCCGTGGAGGTGCCGATCAATATGGCTGATGTTCGCGTCGATACCTACCGTGCAAGCGGTGCCGGCGGTCAGCACATCAATAAGACAAGCTCCGCCGTCCGCATGACACATATCCCGACAGGTATAGTCGTTCAATGTCAAAATGAGCGTTCCCAACTTCAAAATAAGGAACAGTGCCTTAAAATGCTCCGTGCCAAGCTCTTTGAGCTGGAACTGGAGAAGAAGGAAGAGGAGATCGCCAAGCTGGAAGGCGACAGAATGAAGATTGAGTGGGGCAGTCAGATTCGCTCCTATGTTTTCCAGCCGTACACTCTGGTTAAAGATCTGCGTACAAATGAAGAAACAGGCAACATTCAAGCGGTTATGGACGGCAGTTTGGACAATTTTATACGTGCTTTCCTTGTGAATAAGTCTAATGCGAGAAGGTGAATGATGTGCGGAGATTCTTGATTGTTATAGGAATACTCTTCCTCATTCTTTTCGGTTTGACGGAAATAATCCTTCCGCAGACTTTAAATACAATGCTCACGCAGAAGATTGCTCAACTCACCTACTCGCAGCAGGTTGATCTGTCAGTGGATTCTTCACCGCGTTTTATGATTGCCGCAGGAACAGTCGATAAGATTCACGGGCAAGTCAAGAATGGTCGTATAGGTGATCTTAACACTTCCGACCTTACGCTTGACGCCCAAAATGTCAAAGTAAATATGCCGGCTCTGCTCTTCGCTGATAAAGTCGACGAGACCGGCAAGCACAAGACAGTAGAAGACTATATCAAGTCAATCGGCGGCGTCAAAATGACAGGTATTGTTACTCAAGACAACCTAAAAGAGTTTTTGCAAGCTAAAGTCAGTCAGCTTGACAATCTTGAATATGCCACCTCAAATGTGACTATCATGGGCAGAAGTGCCGACATGGAACTCAGCGGAATCATTATCGCTGATGAAGGCGATCTGTATTTCAGAATGACGAGGCTCAATGTCAAGAATGCAATTCTGCGCCATGTCCAGCTTGATAGATTTTTTGGGGATCTCAAGATCGTCTCTGCTGATAAGCTGCCTCTTGGTTTGAAGTTTGATACTGTTGAGTTGCAGGAAGGTAAAGCTCTACTCACTGCCGTCAGAGGCAATCATCAAGTTGAGCGTTAATATGATGAGGACATTATGAAGAAGTTCTTTTACAATAAGGTTTTAGTTGCGGCGATTGCGGTCGGTCTGGTTGCCGCATTGATTATCGCCTGGCAGCGTCATCAAGTCGAAACTCAAAACACACAGATTGAAATGGCTGTCGATTATGAAAGCCTTTGGAATATTGCCGAACGTGAAGGAATGGAGTTCGGTGCCGTTTTGACAGCCGCCAAGAATGCCGGTATCACTTCGCTTGCCATATATGAAACGACTTTAGAGAAGTTGACTCGCTCCGGCAGAGTGCTTGCCTTTTCGGGTTCGGAGTTGATAGGCAACTATTATTCCGGCTCGCTTGCCGACTTCAACTGGCGTCTGCTTATTGAGACCGGCACCATTGATCCCAACAAGATTTACATTGTTGCCAATGACTTGAATGTCTATGCTGAAGTCAAGGCTGATTTAATCCAGCGTATCGGCACGGATCGTGTCAAGCCTATCAGTTTCGGCAATAACGAAATCCTTGAAGTCAAGGCTCAATATGCACCTTTCATGACGCAGAAGCTCGGTCTGCCTACTTTTGAGATGGAAGTCGCCAAGAACTATGGATTTAATATCATTGCGAGACCCAGCAACTACTCGAAATGTACGGCGGAAGATGTACTCAACGTCTTTGATCGTATGAACGGCTATCCTGTCACCGGTATTGTCTTTGAAGGGCAGGAAGTGCTGGGCTATCCTAATGAGATTCGCCTCACCGCCGAGCAGATGGGAAGGAAGAATATTAATTTCGGTTTGATTGAGGCGGCTGTTCAACTTCAATTCTATAAGCAGGAAGGGCTTGAGTCACTTGCTCAAACTTTGGGTTATGACCGTTGTGCTCGTCTTTATGCAATACCTAAGGACGAACAGCCTAAATTGCCGCTTACGGTAGCTGTCAACCGCTGGGCTACCACCGATCAGGAACGTAATATCAGAATCAACCTTCTGCGTATCTACGACAAGCCTCTGCCCGGTATGACGCTCTTTGAATCAAATATGAAATACTTCGCCAACACCACTGAATTGCTCAGGAGCAAGGGCTTCACATTCGGCACTGCATCGACTTTCCAAGACTACTATCCTTCGTTGATACTTCGGGCACTTGTGATGATCGGAATCGCCGCCGCCATTGTCCTTTACCTTTCGCTCATTTCCAAGCGTCTCAACGGCAATACTAAGATACAGTTAGCCATGTTCGTTGTGTTGACGTTACTAATGGTTGTTCCCATTCTGATGGGTGTTGGAGCGAAAGTTAGGATAGTTGCCGCACTTGCCGCAGCTAACCTCTTTCCGACGCTTGCTGTCATCTGGCAGCTTGATGCAATCAGGTTTATGCGACTCAAGGAACAGTTGAGATTGAGGAAAGTGAAAGGCTCCGAACGCCCGCAGCGCGTACTGGAACCGACGCCAATGCCACAGATAATCTTTCTTGCGGTGATTGCTCTGTTTATCACAGGTGCAATGAGCATGGCAGGGGCGGCTTACCTATCCGGTGCATTGAGTGACGTTGAATATTTCTTGGAGTTTCAGATATTCCGCGGTATCAAGCTGACATTTATTTTGCCGCTGATTCTCGTTTCTATTGCCTTCTTGCAGCGTTTCAGTCTCTTTGATGATACTCCTCACAAAGATGTTGACGCTTTTAAACAGATTTGCAGGATTTTGGAATTGCCTGTCAAGGTGAAGGCGTTCCTGGTGTTTATTGTTGCGGCAATCGGTGTTGTCGTCATGGTTGCAAGATCGGGTCATACCGCCGGTATGCCCGTCTCAGGTACGGAGATACAATTTCGTCAATTTTTGGAGAATCTCTTCTACGCCCGTCCGCGCTCCAAAGAGCTGTTGATAGGTCACCCTGCCTTCATGCTTGCAATTATGGGTTACTTTAAACGTTGGTCGAAGTCTGTATTCTTCCTGCTCGTTATCGTTGCAACTATAGGGCAGAGTTCCATGGTGGAGACATTTGCACATATGAGGACGCCAATATTTATGTCCTTCGTCAGAGGCGTTGACGGACTTGCCCTCGGTGCGGCTCTCGGTATCATTCCAATGCTTGTGATCCATTATTATTCTAAGTATATCAAGCCAAGTAATAGTCAATGATGATATTTTGTCATCAGCTAACTACTGACGGCGATAAGCTAACTATTAACTACTGTTTGTGAGGTTTTTTATTTTATGAGAATTGTGATTTCCGGTTATTACGGCTCCGGCAATGCCGGCGACGAGGCTATGCTTGACGCCATTCTTGGAGCTTTGACCAATTTCAACCCCAATCTTGAAATCACTGTCATTTCAATTAATCCTCACGATACCAAGCAGCGTCACAATGTCAACGCTGTTTCACATTTGGATATTTTTGCCATTGTCAAGGCAATTTTCAGGGCTGATTTGCTGATAAGCGGCGGCGGCTCTCTTCTGCAAAATGTAACCAGCCGCCGCAGCCTTTACTATTACTTGGGTATCATAATGCTTGCTATTATATTTCGCTGTCCTGTTATGCTTTATGCTCAGGGTATTGGTCCGATATTGGGTTCATTTGCCGGACGCTTTACTACTCTTGCCCTCAATCACGTTGATCTTATCACTGTTCGTGATCAAGGTTCCCTCACTGAACTCAATCAACTAAAAGTTACTCGCCCAAAAATATTTTGTACTGCCGATCCTGTTTTGGCGTTAAATCCCGCCTCTCTTGATTTTGGCAGGAGCATTATAGGGCAGGGTGAAGGTGTTAAGATTATTGGAATTGCTGTCCGCCGCTGGCAGGGTTTTGAAAAGTTTAAAATACAACTTGCCGAGGCTCTCAACAATATTGCAAAAACCGTCAAAATTAAAGTGGTGTTCATTCCCATGCAGCCGTCTTTTGACGTCAGTGCTGCTGAGGAGATTGTCACTCTTGCTGCCGACGTTGATTGTCTCTTGCTCAAAGATCAATATTCCACTCGTCAGTTACTCTCACTCGTCGGTTGTACTGATCTTTTGATAGGGATTCGTCTGCACGCTTTAATTTTTGCCGGTGTGCAAAATATTCCCCTGATTGGTATATCCTATGATCCGAAGATTGACAGATTCCTTGATTCTATCGGTGAAATGCCGGTTGGAGATATTGAATCAATCAAAGCAGAGGATATAGCTAAGGCTGCCCTTGATAAACTTGAAGCAAATTATTTGACGATAAATGAATCAACAATTTGGAGAACTTTAAAAGATAAAGCAAGCCTAAATGCTGAATTGGCCTTCGATTTAATAAAAAAACATTCAATCTGAGTTAGCTGATACAAGGTGGTGCTTGTAAATTGGACTTGGTCAATTACCGTAAATATGGTTTTAGAATATATTTTACTTATTTTATATTATTTTATGCCATATTAATATTTGATATAGAACCGTTGAGTACCTATTCCAAAAGTTTTGGTCTGATAGGCAATATAATGTGCTTTCCTTTATTTTGGAAGGGTATACAATGCCATGATGATGAGTATAAGAAACCTTGGAAAAGTTTTTTGACAGCTTCCATCATTTATTTCATTGGTGAGCTAATCTATGCTTATCAAACTGATATAGTTGGTGTGGAGCCTGAAGCACCTTCAGTCTGTGACATATTTTACTTCACTAATACTTGCGTTTTGTATGTAGGTTTGATTCTCTATTTGAAATCTATACAGAAGATTGATCTGCATAGTATTTCGCTTGATATGATTATATCTATATTTGCGACAGGTGGTCTGATATACCATTTTATCATGCTACCGCTCATCAAGGACGAATCCTCAACCGATCTTTTTATGATATTCATCAACCTGTACAATCCTGTGATGGACTTTGCTTTATTGGCGGCTTTATTTCTTTTCTTCTTCGGCACGGATATTATGAAATTTCTAACGCCGACTAACATGTTGATGGGCATAGCTCTCATTTTTCTCTTCTGTCTCGATCAATTTTCATTGATGATAGATTTATATGATCTCAATATAGCTGTGATGATAGATCCTCTTTGGACGCTTTTCTATATGCTCGTTGCACTTGCTTCGCTTTATCCAAAAACCGAATCCGCAATCAAAAGCGGCGGCAATCTCTTGACTACCTTGGTAGGATACATACGAATTTTATTGCCTTACATATACACGTTTATGATACTCTTCCTCGTCGGTATGGAATATAATATTATGCAATCGCTCTTTATTTGGGCTATCTTGTTGGTGTTTATGCTGAGCATGAGGCAAATATTCGTATTGGTCAGCAATGAAAAATTGATGGCACGAATACGACGTAATGAAGTGAGACTCAATTTGCAGAATATTGAACTTCAAAAGCTCAATGAAAAGATAATGCATGATGCTGAAGTTGACTTTTTGACGCAGTTGTACAATCGCCGCCGCATTGATAAGGCTTTTGAAAAGCTGGCACCTAAAGACGGCGAAGAAAAGACTATCGGTATCATTTTAATTGATGTTGACTACTTCAAGCATATCAATGACACCTTTGGACATCAAATCGGTGATAAAGTCTTGAAGAAAGTTGCTGCCTCTATTCGTTCCGTTGTGAGAGATAATGATCTTGCCGGACGTTTCGGCGGTGATGAATTTATTATCGTTTTGCCTGATGCTGATGTCGTCGTTGCGGAGACTATTACAAAAAATCTTGTCAGCACCATTCGTCGTGAGCCTGAATTGAGAATTTATGGTGTTACTCTTTCCGTAGGCTGTACAAGTTGCTCTGTGACTGCTGACGATTATAATGTTAAGGTTATGCTCAAGAAGGCTGACGATGCCCTATACGTTGCAAAGGAAAACGGGCGCAACCAATATGTAGTTGGTTAATTTGTTGCAAATTGTTATCAAATAAGTTAAAATATTTTCAGAAAGGCGGTGTATCTGTGTGAAGAAATTAATTGCAATGATAATGCTTTTGCTGATACCTTCTCTTGCTTATGCAGGTGAAGTTGTAACCAGCGGTCAAGGCTCCACCGTGGAAGCTGCCATTCACAGTGCAATGAGAGCTGCCATTGAGCAGGAGGTCGGCACTTTGGTGGAGAGCGAGACTTTGGTGAAAGACCGTCAAACCATTATAGATGATATAATAGTCAACAGCAGCGGTTTCATTGAAGGTTATGAAGTGCTGCGTCAAACTCAAAGCAATGGTATTTTTGAGGTTGAAGTCAAGGTTAATGTCAATAAAAATCAACTTCAAACGGGCATGATGAAAGTTTTGCAGAAAAAGACTATCGTTGAAACAAATATGGATGATCCCAGAATCGCCGTCATTGCTTTAGATGAGAAGGGTACGGAATACGCCGAAGTCGAAAACGAAATTCTCAACAGTCTGCAAGGTCAAGGTTTTGGCAGATTGATCGACTTGCAGCAGCTTGATTCTTCACTCAAAATGCGTCTCAAGAATACCGGCGACGATTCTGCCCTCCGTAAAGCTATAGAAAATCAATATCACGTTGACTATTTGGTAAATGTCAAAGTCAAACTCCTGCAAACAGACAAGACATCTGTGGCAGTCCTAATGCCGCGAATGATTAACGTCAATACCGGCGAGATTCTCTACAGCGGCTCATTCACCGGCAATGCAAGAATGTTTTCTCAAAGCGGAATAGAAGGTGCAATCAAAAGTGCCTCAAGACAAGCGGCTTACGCCATCTCCAATGCTGCCTTAAAACGTGCGGCGCAGGTTGAGCAGCATTTTACCGTTATCGTCACGAAGGAGACAATGAACAGATTTGATAACAAGCTCAAAGACATAGGCAATCGAATTGTAAGTCTTCGAGGTGTCAGAAAGGTATTTAAACGCGGTATAATCAATGATGTTGCTCAATTTGATTTAAACTTTGACGGCACTGCCGCCGAGCTGGTCGCCGAACTCAATGACAAAGGCTTTACCGTGATCGAAATGGCGTCGGAATACATTAAGATTTGACTTTATTGATGAATCATATAAACAGAAAGTGGTGATAATATGGCTGATACTTCGGTCAGTTATAAATGTCCTCATTGCAGTGCACCTTTGACTTTTCTGCCTGGGCATGATAAGGTAAGCTGTGAATATTGCGGCTCGGAACTTGACATCAGTGCGGTTGAAGACCTTTTCCGCAACAAGCAGGAAATGGCAGTCAAAACTCGTGAGGCTCAAGAGTCTAAATGGGCAACCGACGAGGCAGGAAGTGAGTGGAGTGCCGAAGAACAAGCGAATATGAAGGCTTTCACCTGCTCAAGCTGCGGTGCTGAGATTGTCTGTGATGAAAACACCATGGCGACGGAATGTGTCTATTGCGGCAACCCTACAATGGTTCCGAGTAGATTTACGGGTATGCTCAAGCCTGATTATGTGATACCCTTCAAAAAGACCAAGCAGGACGCCGTAAATGCTCTCAAAAAATTCTACGAAGGCAAGAAACTTCTGCCGGACGCCTTCACTGCCAACAACCGCGTTGAGGCAATCCAGCCGATGTATGTGCCATTCTGGCTCTTTGACAGTGAAGTGGAAGCTCATGTTAACTTCAAGGCGGAAAAAATCAGAACGAGAGACACCGCCAGCGAAGTCATCAGAGTATCTCATATTTACAACTGCACTCGCGGCGGCGTGATGAAGTTCAACAAAATCCCCGTTGACGGCAGCAAGAAAATGGACGACACCTACATGGAGAGTATCGAACCCTTCGACTATTCCGAACTTGTACCATTCAGTGCCGCCTATCTCACCGGCTACCTTGCCGACAAATATGATGTTGATGCTGATTCCTCCGTCCCCAGAGCTGACAAGCGTGTCGAACAGAGTGCGGTTGACGTTTTGGCGAGTACCGTCAACGGTTTTGATGGCTTTGAGGAGGAGAGCCGTGCTGTTATCAAGAGTAAAGGCGAAGTCACTTATGCTATGGTGCCTGTTTGGATTCTTACAACCAGGTACGAAGATAAGCCCTACACCTTCATGATGAACGGGCAGACAGGCAAAGTCGTCGGTTCCCTGCCCTATGATTCCAAGAAGGCTTTTTTGTATCCTGCCTTCTGCAGCCTTGTACTCATTCCGATAATTTATTTCATTGCGAAAATGTTTATGTTTTAATATATTGACAGGAGGCGTCGTTATGGTAACAGAAATTAAACACCCATTAATTCAACACAAGCTGACACTGATGAGGAAGAAAGAGACCTCAACGAAAGATTTTCGCGAGCTCCTCAATGAGATTGCGATGCTTATGGTCTACGAGGTTACGCGGGACTTTCCGCTCAAAGAGATTGACATAGAAACGCCGCTCACTCCCTGCAAGGCTAAGGTCTTGGTTGAAGAGAAAGTGGTGATTGTGCCGATATTGAGGGCGGGTCTCGGAATGGCAGACGGAGTATTGAAGATGTTTCCGAAGGCAAGCGTTGCTCATATAGGATTATATCGCGATCCCGAAACCTTGAAGCCGGTTGAGTACTATTGTAAAATGCCTTCGGACGCTGCCAAAAGAACTTTGATAGTAGTTGATCCAATGCTTGCAACCGGCGGCAGTTCCTCAGCAGCATTGACCCTGCTCAAGGATAAGGGTGCCTCAAATATTATTCTGATGTGCCTTGTCGCTGCACCGAAGGGTGTGGAAGTCGTGACGAAGGAGCACCCTGACATTCCCGTTTACGTTGCGGCGATTGATGATCATCTCAACGAACACGCCTATATAGTCCCCGGTCTTGGTGATGCCGGTGACAGGATTTTCGGCACTTTCTAAAGGTCTATCAAAAAATACAGTTTACTATCAAAAAAAGAATCGTTGCCGTATACATCATCTTTATTGTCAACATTATATGCTGCGGTGCCAGCACTTCAACAGGATCACCCATATACTCACGGAAGGACATTTTGCCAAAGTAGGAATTGTAGCCGCCAAGCCGAATATTTAGAGCTCCGGCAACTGTAGCCTCCGCATAGCCGCCGTTGGGACTGGGGTGATTTTTTGCATCGCGTTTCATCATTGCAATGGCATTTTTGTAATCAAGTCTCAATATAGTGGCGGAGGCAATGAACAAAAGAGCCGTCAAACGCGCAGGAATGTAATTCATCACATCGTCAAGCCTCGCCGCCGTCCGTCCGAAATAAATATACTTGTCATTTTTGTAGCCTATCATTGAATCCATAGTGTTGGCAGCTCTGTAGGCAATCGCCAGCGGCAATCCGCCAATCATAAAGAAGAATAGCGGTGAGATGATTCCATCGACTGTGTTTTCTGCGACTGTCTCAACTGTTGCACGAACTATCTCCGATTCGTCAAGTTTATCAGTATCGCGTCCGACAATCCACCCGACTTTACGCCTTGCCTCTTCAATGTCACCAATGATTAGAAGATGATGAAGTTCCTGACCGGCTTCGGCAAGGGAGCGCGGCGAGATCATAAAACTCAAAACCAAAGCCTCAATCAAAATACCAATCGCCTTTAAATCAATAACTTCATATAAATTAGCAATCCCCAAGCCGATAATGTAACTTACAGCTATAACGATTGACGTGAGGAGGCCGCCTTTAATCAACTTTGTCTTGTCGCTGTCGTCTGCATTATACAAAAATCTCTCAAGCAATGAGATCAAATTCCCCATCAAAACTACAGGGTGAAACTTGCTGCGCGGATCACCTATCATCATATCAACAAAAAAAGCCGTCAATGCAATAATGGCTGTGTATGAATCAAAATCTGACATAACAAATTTACCAAAACCTCAAAATTTATGGCTGAGAGCCAAACAAGTGACCTTATTCGCTCCGCCGATTTTCAATATCTGAACGCCGGCAGCCATAGAACTGCCGGAAGTGGTTATATCATCAATCAGGAAAAAATCTTTACCTTCAACATTAAAGCCGGAATTAATGCGAATACTGTTGATATGTACGCCCATATTTCTCGTGCCGCCGTCAGATAATCTCGGAATAGTTTTATATCTTTGCAGGACTTCGGAATAATCATCTTTACCATAATGCTCGGACAATTTTTCAGCGATGATATGCATTGCAGATATATTGTTGCCGGCGGTGTGGGAGGGTATGGCACTGAAATATACATTTTCCAGATCGTCGAAGGAATCAAATATATCAGTCAATTTATTATAGAATAGCTCAATCGCCTTGAATTTATTCTTCTTTAGATCAAGAATTGCTCTGTCTATCGAGGTGAAGTTGGGATTTTTTATTCTGATCCCACCTCTGAAATAATAGTATGAATTATACTCATAGAGATATGAGATTTTAATCGGTCTTTTCAGTAACGGGTGTTCATAGAAATACGAAAACATTTCAAACCTCATTGAGAGTGGTAATTAAATCCAATCATCTTTAGAAGTTGCCAATGAATCTGAGCCAGCTTTCTCGCTGATCTATTACATATTCAATACCGAG
>CAJODU010000012.1 GCA_905233325.1 uncultured Selenomonadaceae bacterium | reverse complement strand
ATTAGAGTCTGTTGGTAAACTCATTTCAACTTCATTTTGATTGCCGCTAATACCACAAAATTCAAAAAACATATCGACAATTTATCATATCTCATTGCAATGTGACGATTATTCTTTATCTTATTGAAAAATCTCTCAATAATATTTCTCTGCTTGTATACTTCTTTGTCAAATGAATGTTTGATTTGTGAATTAACTTTATCGGGAATGCATGAAAGAGCAGCATTTTCACAAATATAATCTCGAATGTCACTTGCTCCATACGCTCTATCTGCAAGTACCGTCTTATCGGTGAGGTCAACTGTTTTCAATAAGTCAACTGCAACTTTACTGTCAAAAACTTCTCCGCCAGTGAGCAAAAAGGAGAGTAATTCCATTTTATCGTTGATGAGAGCATGAATCTTGGTATTCTTACCACCACGACTTATTCCGATAGCTTGATTGCCATAAACTTTACGAGCACCGAAGCCATGCTGATGAACCTTGCAATAGGTTGAGTCCATTTCAATAAGGGCTGACTTACTGGAGTTCAATTCTCGAAGTATGTTGATAAAAATGCCTTGTTCGCACCATTTTCGGAATTTGTGATAAATGCTATTCCAATTACCATATTCAGGCGGTAAATCTCGCCAGGGTGCTCCGCTTCTCATTATCCAAAATATGGCATTGAGTGTTCGATAATTATCAAGTGGTGGTCTGCCGGTATTTTTAGCTTTTGGCAGTAAATGTTTGATTTGATTGAATTGTTCTGTTGTCAAATCAAAGCGATTGTGATAAATTATATTTGCCGTGAGTTATCTCTCCTCGATATTTTTAGCAAATATATTTTATCAAAGAGAGCAACTCAGGGCTTATTTTTATAGTTTACCAACACGCCCAATATTTTGAGTAAATCTATGATTTGTTAGGATTTTTGACGAAAAAAGTGTCTTTTAAACCGATAAGGGCACACTTTAGCACCTTTAGTCATAAGGTCTAAAAACTATTCACAATTTTTAATGAATTTTCTGTGAACTAAAGAATATATTTCAACTATAAATAGTATATATATCAAAAGCGAAAATAATGTGAAAAAAATATGAAAAATTATAATTTCCACTTGATTTTTTTTTGCATAGAATATAAAATACAAGTGTTTAGAATTTTTTCAATTCTGTCTCACAAAGGTGAGTCAAAGAAAGGTGGTTATCTTATGGAAATAGCTTTTTGTCGCATTGACGACCGTCTGATTCACGGTCAAGTTGCAACAGTCTGGTCAAAAGTGACGGGCTGTAACAGAATCATGTGCTGCAGTGATGAAGTTGCGAAGGATGAACTCCGCAAAAAACTCTTGCTGCAAGTCGTTCCCCCGGGACTCAAGGGCTATGTCGTTCCTGTCGACAAGGCTGTTGAGGCTTACAAGAATCCTAAATACGATTCTTTCAAAACTCTCTTCCTCTTCACCAATCCTACTGATGTCGTGAGAGCAGTCAAGGGCGGTATTCCGTTCAAGAGTGTCAACCTTGGCGGTAAGTGCTTTAAAGACGGCGATACCATGATCTCTCAGGCTGTTGCTGTCAACGCTGATGATGTCAAGGCAATCAAAGAGTTGGTAGGTATGGGTATTGAAGTTGAGATGCGCAAGCTCGCCAACGATCCTAAAGTTGACGCAATGGACGCCCTCAAATCCAAAGGTCTTGCTTAATCATTTGGCAGACCGACTAGAGCGATCAGCAGCCGGCAGATAGGTATTGAAACCAAAATGGCTGACTGCTGACTGACCTCTATCATCACATTGACAACTGAATATTCAATAATGAAAGAGGTGTTTTATCATGACAATGATAATGTTATTCATTGTCGCCTCCATCGCCGGTATGGCGTCGGTTGTGGACGAAGCTCAGTTCCACCGCCCCGTCATTGCTTGTACCATGACAGGTGCAGTTCTCGGCGATATTACAACAGGCATTATTCTTGGTGGTACCCTTGAAATGATGGCTCTGGGCTGGATGAACGTCGGTGCGGCTATGGCTCCTGACGCTGCCCTCGCCTCAACCGTTTCAACAGTTCTCGTTATCGTTGGTCATCAAAGTATCGGTGCAGGTATCGCTCTTGCAGTTCCTCTTGCTGCTGCCGGTCAAGTTTTGACGATTTTCGTCCGCACTATTACTGTTTTCTTCCAACATTTAGCTGATAAGTACGCTGATGAAGGCAATATGCGCGGTATTGAATTGTGTCACGTTGCCGGTCTTCTTCTCCAGGCACTTCGTGTTGCTATTCCTACTTGTGCCATCGCAGCAGTTGCCGGTACTGATGTCGTCAACAACGCCCTCAATTCCATTCCTGAAGTCATTACTCGCGGTCTGCAGGTCGCCGGCGGCTTTATCGTCGTTGTCGGTTATGCAATGGTCATCAATATGATGAATGCAGAGAAGCTCATGGTTTACTTCTTCCTCGGTTTCCTGCTTGCAGTCTTCACTGACTTCAACCTCATCGGTTTCGGTGCAATCGGTGCTATCTGTGCTTACTTCCATATCAAAGATATGCAGACACAGATTGCCATTGAAGAAGCAGCTAAAACCGGCGGTGGCAGTGCCGTAGAAGGCGACGACATTGACGATTCTGACTTGATGTAAGGGAGGAGTGAGAACAATGGCAGAAAAAAAAGTCACAAAAGACGATCTGTTTTGGACATTTATCAGATCAAATTTCCTGCTCGGCTCCTTCAACTTTGAGCGTATGCAGGCTATCGGTTTCTGTGTTTCTATGATGCCAATCCTCAAAAGGCTTTACGAAGGTGACGAGCTCAAAGCAGCACTCAAACGTCACTTGGAATTCTTCAACACTCAGCCATTCGTTGCAGCAGCAATCATGGGTATTATCGGTGCTATGGAAGAGAAGAAAGCCAACGGTGCGGACATCTCTGCAGCAACCCTTTCCGGTGTTAAGGTCGGTCTTATCGGACCTCTTGCCGGTGTCGGTGATCCTATCTTCTGGGGTACAGTTCGCCCTGTCCTTGCAGCACTCGGTGCAGGTATCGCTCTTACCGGCTCGCTGCTTGGCCCAATAATCTTCTTCGTCGGATTCAATGCAATTCGTCTCGCAACTCACTGGTATGGCGTCCAATACGGCTATGAGAAAGGTACAGAGCTGGTTGAAAATATCGGCGGCAATCAAATGCACTTCCTCACGGAAGGATCGTCCGTTCTCGGTTTGTTCGTTATGGGTGCCCTCGTTGCTAAATGGACAACTGTAAATATGCCGCTCGTTATTTCTGAATATGACAATGCCATGGGTGAGCATGTTGTAACGACTTTGCAGACAATTCTTGACAGCTTAATGCCCGGTATCGTAGCACTGTTGATGACATTCGCCTGCATGAAGATACTCAAAGCCGGCGTCAATCCGCTTATGGTTATCGTCGGACTCTTCGCACTTGGTATCGTTGGTTATGCTATCGGTCTGTTCGCATAATCACAGCATTTGGTAAATCGTATTACTCGTTAGTGTCAATCGTATTCTTGGTAGAAAATGTAGAGACTCTGTTAATACAGGGTCTTTTTTATTGCAAAAAGTTGAATAAAAATTTCAATTACATATTGACTATATTCTGTTATAATATATAATTGATATATAAATCAAAAATAAAAATAATTTTAGAGTTTTGGAGATACATTTATGAATTTAATCGACCGACCGTTGTACACTGAAAAATTGCTTAGTTATCTTGGAAATCATGAGATAAAGATATTGACTGGTATTAGAGGTGCAGGTAAATCATCAATCTTTAAACTTTTCCTACAAAGACTGTCAGATAGAGGTATTAGTAAAGACAAGATCATTTACATTGATTTTGAGCATTTTGAATTTAGTTTCATCAATGATAATGTAACATTTTATGAGCATATAACCGGCAATATAAATCCCCAAGATCATTACGTTCTTATCCTTGACGAAATATATCAAGTCAAGGATTGGCAAAGTGTTATCGTTGCTCTGAAATTAGATTTTAATGTTGATATTTATTTGAGCAGTTCGGGACACAATTTGATTGATGATAAATTTCGCGAACAGTTAGAGGGGAAAGTAATTGAGATAGAAGTCTTGCCGCTTTCCTTCAAAGAATATCGAAAATTTAACGATTCTGACAGAGATCCTTCCGATATTTTTAACGATTATTTAAAACTTAGTGCAATGCCTTTACAGCCGCAATATATCAAAGATATTTTCTATTCAACGCTGGCTCAAGATGTTTTCATACCCAACAAGATAGCCGACAACCATTTAGTAATACTGATAATCAAAATACTCTTCACCGAGATGGGAAAGATACATTCATTCAACAGTATAGGTAAAATTTTGGGTGGGCTTGTAGATAAGGCTCCGGCAGTCAGGACGATCGAAAATTATATCAATATGCTGCTGGAAGCAAGAATATTCTACAGTGTGCCGGTCTTTGATTTCAAAAATTCCCACAGTCTCACAAGATACGCAAAATATTATCCCGTCGATCTTGGTTTCTGCCGCATTATGGCAAGCACTCATTACAAAAATGATTCACATATCTTGGAGAGCATTGTATATTTTGAGCTTTTGAGGCTTGATGTCAAGGTGTCCACCTGCAAAGTCGGCAATAAAAAAGTTGCCTTCCTGGCAGAAAGTGAAGATAATAAGATATACATTCACGTCACTGACTCACTCAAAAACAAGGACGCCAGCCTAAATGAGAAAGAAATATTTGCACCTCTTCGGGCTATCAGTGACCATTATTCTAAATGGATACTAACTCTAGACGAGGGCAGCAGTCATTCGGAAGACGGAATCAGAATCAGCAATATTGTAGATTTTCTGCTTGAAGAATAAAAAACTTAATTGACAATCCTTGAATAATAAATTAAAATTAAACTTGACGATAATGAACGAATAAATCAAGTGAGAGGAGACCTCCCGATATATGAGAATTAAAATTGTATTGATCAGTCAAGGCGTTTCTTTTATGGGTAATTCTATCCAAAAGAATCTTGAGTCTGCCGGCTATGATGTTGTGAGGGTTGATCCGGAAGTCAAACAGATTGCCGAATACAAGGACGATACTGATATTTTTGTATTTTACCTTGGAAAATTTGTCTCCGAAATACCTGAAACTCTTGTCTATCTCAAAGATGTTTGTCTTGAGGAGGATAAATATTTATTCCTGCTGGGTACTCTGGACGAATTGGATATAACGACAAAGCACATACCTGCCGCAGCAATCGCCGAAAAGTTTGAAAGACCCTTCGATATAAAGCGGCTGGTTTCTGAGGTTGGCAGATTTGCCCAAGCTGTCGGTGCACGTGATATGAAAAAAAGTATCCTGCTTGTTGATGATGATCCGACTTTTTTGAAGATGATGAAGGGCTGGCTTGATGAAGAATATCGCGTAACGATAGTGACAAGCGGCACTCAAGCATTGATGTATATAGCTGACAACAAGCCGGATTTGATTCTCCTTGACTATGAAATGCCGGTAACTTCCGGTCCACAAGTGCTTGAAATGATCCGCAGTGAGACAAAAGTCGACAGAATACCTGTAATATTCCTCACCGGCAAAGGCGACCGCGAAAGTGTTGTCAAGGTCTTGGCACTGAAGCCGGACGGCTACCTTCTGAAATCTCTCAACAGAGATCAGATACTCAATTCAATCTATGAATTTTTCGAGAAGAAACACGCAGAGGAATTGAACGATAAATCCTCCATTTTCTGAACTGAAGCCCCGTCTAATTATCATGAACGGAAAACATAACGAAAAACCCGGCGGATTCAATTCGTTGGGAATTTTTTTAGAGAAAAATTATTTTTTCACTCCATATATTAACGAGCTAAATAATTTTTTGAATAAACTGTATATATATTATTATAATTTTTGAATTTAAGCAGGTTTTATTGATTTGACGTTGAATATTTAATGTTAAAGTCAAAATCCAATATTAAGACTCAGCAAAGTTTTTGGAAAGGGTGATGTTTTTAATGGGATGGATGGACAATTTAAAAGTGGCCTACAAATTGATAATTCTCAATGTTGTGGCATTGATCGGTATGGCGGCTATAGGCATATTTGGATATTTTGCACTCGAAGATGCTAAAACCGCTATCGATCGAATGTATCAAGTAAACCTCAAAAATATTGATTTGGCAGGGCAAGCAAGACACGCTATGCGTATGGCTCAGTTGCAAGCAATTTTAGCTCCTATGACTTCAGATCAAGCAACTTATCAAGCTCGTAACGACAGATACAAAAGCCACGTTGCCGAGATGGATCAAAATATCGTTGACTACATAGAAATCAACAAAGACACTCCTGAATTAATTCAGCAGCTCAACGTTATTAAAGGTCAATGGGATACATTCAAGAACCAGACAAGCAATATTATGGGAATGCGTCCACCTATTGGCGGTGACACGACTGCCATTGCTGCTCACAGAAATCAGGTACTTGACTACTACGAAGCTAATATCAAAGACTCCGGTTTATCATTAGGAAATGAACTTGCGAAACTTCAAGACCTTTCCCGTAACATTTCCGAACAAGAGATTTTAAAGAATGCCGATGATATTAGTGATACTACTCGCAATGTCCTCATCTCGCTTGGAGTGTGTGCTGTCGTTCTTCTCGGCACCAGCTTTGCTATAACGCAAGCCGTAACCACTCCGCTCAGTTCTATGATTGATATGTGTAACCACCTCCGTGACGGTGACTTCCGTGAAGACTCCAGACGTGCCGAGCCGCGTGCCGATGAGTTTGGTTTGCTGATGGATGCTATCATTGATATGCGCAGCACCATCAACAAGCTGATGAAGAAGACCAGCGTAACCGCAGAACAGCTTGCAGCCTCCAGCCAGGAGCTCACTGCCTCTGCTCACCAGAGTGCTCAGGCTTCCGAGCAGGTTGCTCAGTCCGTCACCAACTCCGCAAGTGCAGTTGTTGAGCAGCAGCAGAATGTTGCCGAGGCTATGGACGCAATCAGTCACGCCATGGGATCAATCGACCAGCTCAACAGTGCCTCCAAGGTTGTCGGTCAAACTGTAGAAGTCGCCGCCAAGCAAGCCGCAGAAGGTTCCACTGCTATTGATTCCGCCGTCAAACAAATTCTCAATGTTGAAACTATCGTCAATCAGTCTGCAGGTACCGTTGACAAACTCGGTCAGCGTTCCAAAGAGATCGGACAGATTGTTGAGGCAATCTCCGGTATTGCCGAGCAGACCAACCTCCTCGCTCTCAACGCTGCTATTGAGGCAGCCCGTGCCGGTGAGCATGGTCGCGGATTCGCCGTCGTTGCTGATGAGGTCCGCAAACTTGCCGAAGAGTCTCAAAACGCTGCTCAGAAGATTGCCAACCTCATTGGTGCTATCCAGAATGATACTGATGATGCGGTTGCCTCAATGCATGAAGGCTCCGTTGCCGTCCGTGAAGGCACAAAGAGCGTTGAAAACCTCCGCTCCTCCTTCGACAATCTCGAACATGCCTCCAACCAAGTTGCTAATCGCACTCAGTCAATGAACACCGAAATCAAGAGCGTTTCCGATGATACCAACCTCATTAGGACACGTTCCGAAAAGATCAGCGAGAACAGCGGCAAAGTCGCAACCGAGATGGAATCCGTCTCCGCCGCTTCACAAGAGCAATCAGCCTCTGCTGAAGAGATTGCCTCTGCCTCTGATGCACTTGCCAACCTCGCTCAAGATCTGCAAAATTCACTCCAGCACTTCAAATTCTAAACAGACGCAAAAATCAATAATAAAAAAACCGTGGTGGCAATCCAGCCTCCGCGGTTATATTTTTTTTCGAGAATTTATTTTATCTCTTCGAGTGACATCTGTTTTGACTCAAAGCCGAGGCTTACAACGATCACTGAAATGATGATGAAGACGGAGGCGAAGAGTCCGAAGATTATATTGAAGTGAAAACCGCCGGCAATCAGTGAGCCGACAAGTGCCGGAGCGATAATCCCGCCGATTCTTCCGAATCCTGCCGCATAACCGGAGCCGAGTGCTCTGATAAAGGTCGGGTAAAGTTCCGGCGTGTAGGTGTAGATAACACCCCAGGCACCGAGATTGAAGAAGGACATTGCCGCACCGCTGATCAAGAGCGACGTTGAAGTGTCGGCATTGCCAAAGAAGAAAGCACAGACGCCGCTCATCAGCAGGAATGAGGATAGGGTATAGCGTCTACCGATTTTGTCAACCAGCCACGCCGCCGTAAAATATCCGGGCAACTGTGCCAAAGTCATCACAAGCACATACTCAAACGACTTGACAACCTCAAAACCCTGAGCATAGACTATGGAAGGGAGCCACATAAATATACCGTAATAACTGAAGACGATCCCGAACCACGTCAGCCAGAGCATAATAGTGCGAATCCTAAATTGTTGCGAAAAGAGCAGCAGCGGGCTTGGTTGAACTTCCTCTGGAATAATTTTCTCTTCATCAAAAGGCTTATGTTCAACACCCAGTTTGTTTTCCAGGTCAATAATGATCTTTTCTGCCTCTTCAGTCTTGCCTTTTGAAAGAAGATAGCGGACTGACTCCGGCATATGCAGACGAATGAGGAAGACGTAGAGAGCGGGCAGAGAGCCTATCAAGAAAGCCGCCTTCCAACCGAAGACCGGCAGGAAGAAGTAGGAGATCAGTGCCGCGGCAAGCCAGCCGACAGCCCAAAAACTCTCAAGCAGGACTATAAATCTGCCCCTCAAGTTAGCCGGTGCATATTCAGAGACTAAAGTCGCGGCAACCGGCAGCTCACCACCGAGACCAAAACCAACTAAAAATCTAAAAAAAAGCAGAGACTCATAATTCCAAGCGACAGCACACAGTCCCGTTGAGACGCTGTAGAGTATCACCGTTGCGGCAAAAATATTCTTGCGTCCGAATTTGTCGGCAAGAGATCCCGCCATTACGGCACCTATTGCCATTCCGAACAATCCGACCGAGCCGATCAGTCCGACCTGCTCCGGCACTAAATTCCAATCCTTAGCAAGCATCGGCAGCACGAACGAGATCAAGCCGGTATCCATTGAATCGAACAACCAGCCAAGTCCCGTAACTATCAAAAGTTTGTAATGGAAACTGCCAACAGGTAAATTTTCCAAGCGTTGTAGCATAATATATCAATCCTCCTAATGGTCAGAAACATAAAACGACGTTTAATTTTACCTTGAATTTATTCAAATAGCAATAGGAATTTGAAAATTTGCATTGAATATAATAAAGATATAGGATAAAGAAAAATTAGTTAGAAGGTATAAATGA
The DNA here is from genome assembly GCA_905233325.1 of uncultured Selenomonadaceae bacterium. Taxonomy (GTDB): domain Bacteria; phylum Bacillota; class Negativicutes; order Selenomonadales; family Selenomonadaceae; genus Quinella. Next base: position 7,462 of record CAJODU010000012.1, on the reverse strand, counting down.
GTGCTTTACAGTTTGAAAATGCGAGCCAGTCAATCTAAGGGCGGGCAAAATCAGCATATATCAGGTGCGGAAAGAATACTCAACGAAAGTGACTTGAATGTGAATGTTGAGGCGTTGATTAGTCGTGCTCTTCATCACTCAAAAGGTCAGCCGGATTTTATCAATGTGAAGATTGAGGCCGTTGCTGAGAATGAAATTGAATATATAGACGCTTTGCCGGTTAAGACCGTCGAAGTGAAGGACGCCGCAGCGGGGCAGAAAGTCATAATTGAACTTTTAGGCAAGATAGGTATAACCAACGCCTCTGATATTATGAAAATGTTTTCGCAGACCTACAATATGCGCGGTGCCATGCTGCTCAATGTTGATACTTTGGAACGCTTGGAGCCGAATCCAGAACGCGGAATCAGAGCAACCTTCATGGACGCCGCTGACAGTAAATCCAACGTCAATGATAAGAAAAATCACTTCCGAGAGGCGTTGATCCTCGCAAGCAAGGTTGTCAATGCTCCCAATATAATCGCTGAAGTTTGTGTATCCGATGATCCCAACTACGTTACAGGCTACGTCGCTGCACCTTCGATAGGGTATGTGAGAATCACCAAACTCAAAGAGCTTGGCAGTCCCGACGGTGGCAGGATTTTCTTATATCGCGGTTCCCGTGAAGATGTCGAAAAATGTATAAACTACCTTGAAAAGACTAAAGTATTGGTCAAAAATATATCAAATTTGAAAAATGATCCGACTGACAGTGAAGGAAATGTCGATTATATAAAAGCAGAAATCGAAAATCTGAAAGATAAGCAGCTCTATCGTACAATGAACACCATCACTTCACCGCAGAAGGCACATATCACTATTGATAATCGTGATTTTATACTCCTCGCCTCGAATAATTATTTAGGTCTCATTGATGACGAGCGTGTAGAAAATGCCGCAATGAAAGCCATAGAGCAATATGGCACCGGTTCCGGCGGTTCTCGCCTTACGACAGGAAATTTGATTTTGCATGAGGAACTTGAAAAAGACTTGGCTGACTTCAAGGGCACTGATTCTGCTGTACTCTTCAATACCGGCTACATGGCAAATGTCGGCACTATCTCTGCCCTGGGTGTCAAGGGGAGTGTGATTTTCAGCGACGAACTCAATCACGCAAGTATTATTGACGGTTGTAGGTTGTCGCGTGCGAATGTTGTTGTATACCGTCACAATGACGCCGGTGATCTTGAACACAAAATCAAAGAGACTTCACCTGCCAACGGCTTGATTGTCACCGATGCAGTCTTCAGTATGGACGGCGACATTGCCAACCTGCCTGAAATTATCTCTATTGCACGAAAATATAATTTATTGATGATGGTTGACGAGGCTCACTCAACCGGCGTCATAGGTAAGACAGGTCACGGGATTGTTGAATATTTCAACCTCAAAGACAAGCCTGACATTTTGATGGGTACTCTCAGCAAGTCTCTGGCAAGTGAGGGTGGCTTTGTCTGCGGCAGTGAACTTTTGATTGACTACTTGCGAAATAAGGCTCGCAGTTTCATATTTTCGACAAGCCTTGCACCTGCAACATTAGCCGCCGCCAAGTCTGCACTAAACATACTCAAGAATGAGCCGGAAAGAGTGACACGCCTTCAAGATAATGTTAAATACTTCTGCTCAGAGTTACAAAGGCAGGGCGTAAATGTTGAAACGAAGTCGGCGATTGTACCGATAATTGTCGGTGATGAAGGCAGGGCAATGGCGATTGCAGCAAGGCTGTTTGATGAAGGAATTTACATTTCTGCAATTCGCTATCCCACAGTCGCAAAAGGACAGGCGAGGCTGCGTGCTGCACTTATGGCAACCCACAGCAAGCAGGATTTAAGCATAGCTGCACAGAAAATATCACTTGCATTGAATTATGTAAAATCAGAAACTCAAAATTAAAACATGGAGATGTTTGTCGTTGAATGAGCAAAGTATACGCGAACTTTTGCAGAGATATAGAGCAGGACAACTTGAGGAAGATGGCGTAATTTCAATTTTGAAGAGACTGCCTGTTGAATCCGTCGAAAAACTTGGATTTGCTGAAGTGGATCACTACAGAGAGCTGAGACAAGGTTTTCCGGAAGTCGTCTATGCCGCCGGAAAGACTAAAGAACAGGTTTTGGCGATAATGCAGTCACTCTACGAACGCAGCGAGGGTAATTTAATGGCGACACGGGCAAGTCGGGAACAGTTTGAATATGTTTCCTCAGAACTACCTGCAACGAAGTATGACGAAATGGCAAGGATAATCTACATCGATCGTGACAAAAAAATAGTCCGCGATCCCAAGCGAACAATTCTAATAGTAAGTGCCGGAACAAGTGATATGCCCGTTGCTGAAGAGGCGAGGCTGACGGCTTACCTCTGGGGCAATGAGGTCAAAACTTGCTACGATTGCGGAGTTGCAGGGATCCACCGACTGTTTGCCCATATTGATGATATTGAGAGGGCGAATGTCCTGATTGTCGTTGCGGGAATGGAAGGTGCACTTGCCAGCGTTGTCGGCGGTTTGACTGATAAACCCGTTATTGCCGTGCCGACGAGTGTGGGCTATGGTGCCTCGTTTAACGGACTCGCGGCACTTTTGGCTATGCTCAACAGTTGTGCCGCTGGTGTAAGTGTCGTAAATATTGACAATGGCTTTGGTGCCGGTGTCCTTGCAAGCAAAATCAACAAATTGTGCTGAAAAATCATTGATCTGCTTGAACAGAAATACAAAATTTCTGGACAGGCTATATTTTTTTGTGATATAATCAATTTCGCCAAAGGCAAGAGATGGTCGGCTTCCTCCGCGAGGAGGTGATGGTGATGACTACACAGAAAAAATACTGCTTACACTTGAGATCGTGCAAACAGCTATCGCTATCGTCAATCTACTTAACTAAACTGATAAGCCGTTAATGCCAACGGCGATTTACCAACGGATCAATTCTGAGGAAGTCGACGCGCAACATCGAACTGCCTTTGGTATATTCTAGCATATTATACAATCAACGTCAATGATAAAACTTATCGGGAGGCAAAAAATTTGTCAACACTTTTGGAAGAAATCAACAAACGCCGGACTTTTGCAATCATATCTCACCCTGACGCCGGCAAGACAACTCTTACTGAAAAATTACTTCTTTATGGCGGAGCTATCCACCTTGCCGGATCAATTAAATCACGCAAAACGCAGCGTCATGCCGTCTCTGATTGGATGGAGATCGAAAAGCAGCGCGGCATTTCCGTCACCAGCTCTGTCTTACAATTCGATTACAACGGTTTCAAGATAAATATTCTCGACACACCCGGTCACCAGGACTTCAGCGAGGACACCTACCGCACATTGATGGCGGTTGACAGTGCGGTGATGATTATTGACGCGGCTAAGGGGGTTGAGGCTCAAACCAAAAAGCTCTTCAAGGTCTGCCGTGAACGCCGCATACCTATTTTTACATTCGTCAACAAGCTGGATAGATATGGCAAGGCTCCGCTGGATTTGATGGACGAGATTGAAAAAGTCCTCGGTATTCCAACTTACCCGATGAATTTTCCCATTGGCATTGATGGCAAATATCTGGGCGTCTTCGACAGGCAGAAGAATCAAGTTGAACTTTTCGCTGAGGATACTTCACACGGTCAGCTTGAGAGGAACTCTGAAATATTTGCTGCCGACTCGCCCGAAATGATCGACAGGATTGGGCAGGAAACCTACGACGCCCTCCAAGATGATTTAATGCTCCTCGACGAGGCGGGGGAGGACTTCGACAAGGCAAAAGTTGACGCCGGTGATTTGACGCCGACTTTCTTTGGCAGTGCAATGACTAATTTCGGCGTCCAAAACTTTTTGGAGGAATATTTGAAACTTGCCCCGCCACCGGCACCGAGAGTGAGTTCAGACGGTATCATTGAGCCTGATGATGACAAATTCTCCGCTTTCGTTTTCAAGATACAGGCAAATATGAATCCCGCTCACCGCGACAGATTGGCTTTTATCCGCATTTGTTCCGGCAAATTTGAGCGCAATATGAATGTTTGGCACGCTCAAGAAGATAAGTCTATCAAACTTTCACAGCCTCAGCAATTCCTCGCGCAGGACAGACAGATCATTGATGAGGCCTATCCTGGTGATATTGTCGGACTTTTCGACCCCGGAATATTCGGCATTGGCGATACTCTCACCGATTCGGCACATAAATTCAAATTTGAGGACTTCCCCATCTTCCCGCCGGAGAAGTTCGCCCGTGTCCAGGCTAAGGACACAATGAAACGCAAGCAATTCACCAAGGGCATAGAGCAGTTGACGCAGGAGGGAGCAATCCAACTCTTCAATCAAGTCGGTGCCGGCACTGAATCCTACATTGTCGGGACTGTCGGCACGCTGCAATTTGAAGTGCTTCAATATAGGTTGAAGTCAGAATACAGCGTTGACGTGATTTTGACAATGCAGCCATTTGAGGTTGCGCGGTGGTTGAAGTTTGAGGACGGCAAGCCTGTCACACCAACTTCATTGAGAGGTGCTGATCGCGGAATGTTTGTCACGGATCGCAACGGTCAGCCTGTCTTGATCGTTGAGAATGAGTGGTCGCTCGGTTGGATTAGGGAGAATAATCCCAACTTGATTTTGAATCCCGTGCCGTTTGAGGACTGATTTAATGGAGCAATTAAGCGAATTAATGAGCAGGGCGATTGCATTGGAAGTATCAGACCTCCACATCACCGTTGGACAGAAAGCCTTTTTTCGCAAGGACGGCGAACTCAAGGCGGCTGCAGAAAATCGTATTCCTGCCGAAGTAATCGAAAATTTTTTACGAAAAACTTTAACCGAAGAGCAATACAACAGGCTCCTTCAACAGAAAGAGCTGGACTTCTCCCTCAGATATGAGGAGAGGCGATTCCGCGGCAACGTTTACTATCAGCGGGACTTGCTGTCCATAGCCTTCAGACTGATACCAGCAACTATACCAACACTTCAAGAACTCGGCACACCGGCAGCATTATCCAAAATGATAAACTCTACTCAAGGCTTACTGCTCGTCACCGGCAGGACAGGCTCCGGCAAGTCAACAACTCTGGCGGCTTTTATCAACGCTATCACTCAAAATCGTGCTTGCCATATCTTGACTCTTGAAGATCCCATAGAATTTGAGCATGTCAGCGATAATTGTTTCATCAGTCAGCGAGAACTCGGACGAGACTTTATATCATTCCCGCAAGCGTTGAAGAGTGCCCTCCGTGAGATGCCTGATGTCCTGCTGGTGGGAGAGATACGCGACTGCGAGACGATGGCTATGGCTATGGAGGCGGCAGCGGCGGGAATATTTGTACTCGGCACTTTGCACACAAGCGGAGCAGCAGAAACGGCAATGCGCATTGAATCAATGTTTCCTATCGTCCAACGCGATGCGGTAAGGGATCAATTCGCCGATGTCTTCGCAGGTATATTCTCGCAACAATTATTGCCAAAAATCAACGGAGGCAGAGTCAGTGCAACTGAAGTGTTGCTCTCAACGTCTGCCTCAGCAAATTTGATTCGTCAAGGAAAATATGTACAACTGCCGTCAGTGATGTTGAGCGGCAAGTCTCTCGGTATGCAGACAATGCAATCCGCCGTGCAGAATCTGCAAAAAATTTTGCTCAATCCGGCAGCTTGTCCAGGGCTTTGATGTTGGAACCGTCAAGGAAGACAATTTCGTCGATCTCGGCAATGAGCTGACTGCGGCGCATACCGTGCTTCATAATGTTGACATCACCGCGAACGAAGGGATTAAGCACTTTGTCAATGTTGAAAGTCTGGAGACCCTGCGGGTGGTAAGCCATATCAATGGTAAACGGTGCGGAATTTTCTCTCTCTTCGCCATCATCAACTAAAACCTTACCAATGATCTTGGATAGAGGCTTGGCGGACTTGACTTCAGCCTTCATGGCAATCTTGAGCGTCTGCGAAAAGCCGTACTCGTCGCCCTCGCCTATCCTTGCATTGAGTTCCTTAATCTGTATTATATCGTCCATTTGAGACCTTATCGGTGCATTGAGGCTGTCAAGTTTCTTGGCAAGGCCTCTTTTTAGTGCCTTGTTGAAGTCTTCAAAACCCTTGACGCCGACAACTTTCCAGCCGCCCTTGTCCTTGTCTTTGATTCGCTCAAGATCCAAAGTCAGCTCAAAACTGAAACCGAGAGAAGGATTTCTGAAGTAGACGACGGCGGTGGCGGTATCGCCGGTGACAATCGGCTTGGACATACTCTCAATCACGCAGGACTTCATATCGGAATGTTTGAGCCAGCGTTGGGCGTCAGTCTGCACGGGATTCGGCAGAGTCACCTTACCGGTCAAGATATATTCGTCAATGGCCTTCTTGGTGTTGTTGAGGAAGTCCGGCTTGATCTGATTGTTGTAGACTTCGGCAACCTGCTGGACGGAGTAGGCGGTCTTGTCCTCGTCCATCTTTTCGAGGAGAATTTCATCAGCAGCATTGTCAAGTATCTTGTCAACATCAACAAGGCGGTGGAACTCTTCAACATTCCTTCCGCTGATAGTATTTCGGATCATATTGAGCGAGTTGGTCGGCGTCTTTTTGACTTGACTGTAACCAATGAAAGCTCCGAGGGCAATCACCACAATGATAAAGGGTACTATTATAAACCAATATTTTCCCATCAAAAGTACACATCTTTCATAAAATCATTGATCAATTCAAATTTCGGCATCAATTAAAAGTTTCCTTCTTTTGAAAATTTTATTCAATAATAAAAAGCACTTGCCCTTGCAAGCACTACAAAATCTGATATAATATATTTGCCGTTACCTACCTCACCCAAAAATAAGGCAGAGGGAGGTGATACCTATGGTTGTTACTGTCCTCATTTCACTTATTGGAGGATTTATCGGCAGCCTTGCTGCTAACTATGTCTATGACAAGTTTACGAAAAGATAAATCCGGTAACGGAATATCATACCGCCCTTAATGAACAGACCCGAAACCTGTTTTGGCTAAATTAACAGCACCTGCCAGCCCGAAACTTCTGACAGGTGCTTTTTTTCGGTGATAACTATGTCTGTCCTCATTTCATTCATATGTTATTTCCGTGAGTTAAGTTTATCAAATTTAAGCCTCTCTGTCAACACAATTATTTCAGCTTGCAGGAATTAGCGGAAAATGTAGAATAATATTCTGAAAATATTAATTGAAGTAAAGTTAAAGCTGCCTGTTTTCATTTTGATGATCGTTAATATTTATTTTTTATTGAGACTCTTTGCAAGCCTGTTCCCTGCAAACTGAACCAACTGCACCAGAACAATCAAGATGATAACCGTCGCCAGCATAACATCAGGCCGAAATCTTTGGTAGCCGTAACGAATGGCAAGATCACCCAGTCCGCCGCCACCGATTGCTCCAGCCATTGCCGATTCACCAACGAGGGCGATTATCACGGTTGTGAGCTGTGCA